>NZ_BCUU01000019.1 GCF_001591385.1 Variovorax soli NBRC 106424 | reverse complement strand
GGGCGGCCGGGCGGCCCACGGCTGCGCGCGCAGCTCGGCCGGGTCCTGGCCCGAGGCGATCAGTTGCATGACGGCCGGATGGATGTAGGCCTTGCGGCACACGGCCACCGTGTTGCCCAGGCGCTCGGCCACGGCCTTCACCACCTGGCTCGCGCCGGGGCCTCGCGGGTCCAGCAGCAGATCGAGCGCGGCCACGGTGGCATGCCAGGTGCGAAAGACCTTGGCGCTCACGCCCGGGCCGGCCTGGCTGGCCAGCCACTCGTTGATGTCGGTGGAATCCACGCGCCGGTGCTGGCCCGCATCGTCGATGTACTGGAAGAGGTGCTGTCCCGGCAGGTCGGCGCAGCGGCGCATCAGGCGCACGAGCCGCGCGTCGTCCACGGCCACGTCGTGCCGCACGCCGCTCTTGCCGACGAAGGCCAGCCGCAGGCTCGACCTGCCGATGCGCACATGCCTGCACTTGAGCGTGCTCAGTCCATAGCTGCCGTTGGTGCGCGCGTACTCGATGTTGCCCACGCGCATGGCGGTGGTGTCTAGCAGGCGCACCAGCGCGGCCAGCACGCGCTCGCGCGTCGGTGCGCTGCCGCCGCCCAGCCGGCTGCGCACCCGGCGGCGCAGCGCAGGAAGCAGCTGGCCGAACGCGGGCAGGCTGTCGAACTTGTATTCGCTGCGCTGCGCCTGCCAGTCCGCGTGGTAGCGGTACTGCTTGCGGCCCCGCGCGTCGCGGCCGGTGGCCTGGATGTGGCCATCCGCACTGGCGCAGATCCAGACGTCGGTGTAGGCCGGCGGAATGGCCAGGGCGCGGATGCGGGCGAGTTCCGCGGGCCGGCGCAGCGGGCGCCCGCGTGTGTCCAGATAAGCGAAGCCTTCGCCCTTCTTGACCCGGCGATAGCCCAGCTCCTGGTCGTTGACCCATCGCAAGGCCTGGGGCGGCGGGGCCTGGAAGACGGCGCTCAGTTCTGCGATGGAGCGCGTTGCTCGCCGCGATGAACGCACCGCGGATGGACCGCCGCTACCCCCGCGTTGCCGCAGCCGAGGCTGCGGCGGCAGCGGCGTCGTCGCCGTCGGACGGGGAGATGCAGTGGTCGCAGGGTGCACAGGGAAATTACAGGCTGCCGCGACGTGCATGTCGGTGCCCTGCATGCCCGAGCGCGTGTCGGTCGATGCCTGATCGGTGTGTCGGCCTTGCCGCGCCCGGGCTTGAATCCGGGCGCGCTTGCCTGCTTAATGGTGGCGCGCAAGGTGATGCGCAAGCGTCGGCACGCTCAACACAAGGAGAAGTCCATGAGCAACCATGTCTACAAGCATCTGGAGCTGACCGGCTCCTCGACCGAAAGCAGCGACGACGCCGTGCGCCGGGCCATTGCCAAGGCGGCCGAGACGGTGCGCAACATCCAGTGGTTCGAGGTGACGCAGACGCGCGGCCACGTGCACGACGGCAAGGTACAGCACTGGCAGGTGACACTGAAGGTGGGCTTCACGCTCGAGTAGCGCACGCTGCACGCTTGGGTGCAGCAGGATCGGCATGACCGGGTAGAACCATCGGATTAGCGTTTCCCTGGGGGTTTGGCGGCATCCGGCCGCCTACAGTTGGCGGCCATGCAAACCGGTGCCTACGTCTCTCGCTTGTTGAAGACGCAGTTGCACGCAGGCGCGGCCGCACATCCCTCATGGCGCGATGAATTCGACGCGGCCGTGCTGCTGGTCGACATCGCCGGGTCCTCCGGCCTGACCGAGCGGTTTGCGGCGCAAGGGCCGCATGGCGCCGAGCGCCTGGGAACCTTGCTCGACCAGTACTTCGGCGAGGTGTTCGACATCGTTGCCGCGCATGGCGGCGACGTGGTGCAGATCGAAGGCGATGCCGTGCTGGCCATCTGGCGTGAAGGCCAGGGGCAGGGCGGCCCGGAACATCGAGCCGCCGCCGCGGCCATCGCGCTGCGCGACGCCTTCAACGGCCGGCGGCTGGTGTTCGACGTGGTGCTTCGGCACCGCATCGCGCTGGCGACCGGTTCGGTCACCGCGGTCACGTTCCAGAATCCGGGCGACCGCGGCTACCACGCGGTCACGGGTGCGCCGATCCGGGAACTGGCGGGCCTGGCACATGCGGGCGATCCCGGCGAGATCTTCATGAGCCGGCGTTTTGTCCAATGCCTGGGCGCCGCAGCACTGACGTCGGATGGCGGCAGTTCCGGCAACGCGTTCAGCTGCCTTGTCGCGTTGAACGGCGCGGTGGCGCCGGCTGCCATCGAGCCCTTCGCCGCGGAAGGCGCCGCCGCCGCGCTGGCGCACCGCTACCTGCCGCGCGTGGTGGGCGAGCGCGCCGACGCCTCCGAGGCCGGCTGGATGGCCGAGTTCCGCATGATCACCGTGGTCCACACGCTGCTGGGCGGGCTGGACCCGGCCGCCCCGGATGCGGCCGACGGCATCCTGCGCGGGATCGAGGCGATGCGCACCGCCATCGAACCGCTGTCGGCCCGGCTGTTCGAGCTGGTGGTGGGCGACAAGGGCGTGATCGCGGTGCTGGCTTGCGGACTGCCCGGCCAGGCGCGGGAGAACGATGCCACGCGCGGCCTGGAAGCCGCGCGGCGCATGCACGCCAGCCTGCGCGGCCTGGGCGTGAAAGCCTCGATCGGCGTGGCCACGGGGCGTGCCTTCTGCAGCGACGTCGGCAACCGCAGCCGCCGGCACTTCCTGGTCAACGGGCCGTTGATGCATCGCTCGGCGCGCCTCATGCAGAACGCCGGCGGCGCCATCCTGATCGACGACGCGACCGTGCGCGCAGCCTCGGCCGCGGCCACGGCGCGGTTCCGCTTCACCGAGGCGCAGCCGCTCATGGTCCGGGGCCTGCGCGAGCCGCTGATGGCCCACCGCTTCGACGATGCGCGCCCGGACCTCGGCACGCCGCCGCCGCGCCGGCCTGCCTGGCTGCATGGCCGCGAGAGCGAGGCGCAGGCTTTCGAGCAGATGCTGGACGCGCTGGCGCAGGGCCGCGGCGGTGCCGTCTCGATCGAGGCGGAGTCGGGGGCCGGCAAGTCGCACCTGCTGCGGCAGTTCGACAGGGCAGCGCAGGCGCGCGGCTTCACCGTGATCATCATGACGACCTCGGCGTTCCAGACGCACGAGGCGTACGCGGCCTGTCGGGGGCTGGTGCGGCGGCTGCTGTGGAAGCCGGGCGACCCGCCCGAGCCGCCGGCCTCGCTGCTGCGTTCACGGCTGCTCGAGGCCTTGCACGGCGACCCCGCGGCGGACAAGGCGGCGCTGATGGAGGACATCCTGCCGCTGCAGATCGAGGACGACGGCCTGGCGGCGCAGATCGTCGGGCAGGCGCGCCTGGCCGGCCTGCAGGACCTGCTCGCCGTTCTGCTGGCACGCATGGCGGCGCAGGCCCCGCTGGTGCTGGCGCTGGACGACCTGCACTGGATCGACGAGCCCTCGGCGCAGTTGATGTTCGGCCTGCATCCTCGACTGCCGCAGCTGCTCTGGGTGCTGGCCTCGCGGCCGCTGGACGCCGCGGCCGCGCCGCATGCGCTGCGCCTGTTCGAGCCGGTGCGCCCGCGCATGTCGCTGGCGCGCCTTCCCATCGATGCGATCGAGGCCATCGTGGTGGACCTGCTGGGCACGCCGGATGCGCCCAGGCGCCTGGTGGAGTTCGTCCATCAACGTTGCGCCGGCCTGCCGTTTCATGCCGTGCAGCTGGTGCTGGCCCTGCTCGAACGCGGCGTGGTCATGGTCCGGGGCGGCAAGATCCGGCTGGTCGAGCACGACCTGGATGCGAACATCGTTCCGTCCAACGTGCGCGACCTGGTGGTGAGCCGCCTGGACGGCCTGCCGGCCTCGCACCTCATGACGGCCAAGGTGGCCAGCGTGATCGGCCGCTCCGTCTCGGCCGAGGTGGTGCGGGCGATCCATCCGCTCGGGCTGGACGAAGCCAGCCTGGGCGCCATGCTCAAGGACCTGGCGGACGCGGCCATCCTGGAGCCGGAGGCGCCGTCGGCGGGCACCTATGTCTTTCACCACGCCATCATCCAGGAGGTCACCTACGACCTGCTGAGCCTGCGCCAGCGCCAGCCGCTGCACCAGCAGCTGGCCGAGTTCATTGAGCGGCGCCATGCGGGCGAACTCGACCCGCATTCGGCCGAGCTGGCCCACCACTGGGAACTGGCCGAGCGCTTCGAGGCCGCCATCCGCTGGCGGCAGCAGGCGGCCAGCTATTCGCTGGAGCGCAGCGCCAACCACGACGCGCTGGTTCACGTCGGCCACGTCCAGCGCCTGGCGGCGCAGGCGCGCATCGTGCTGCCCACGCAGCAGGAGGCCGAACTGGCGCGCCTGCAGGGCGATGCCTGCCACGAACTCTCCCGCTTCGAGGAAGCCCACACCTGGTTCAACGTGTGCGCCTCGCTCAGCGAGATACGCGTGCCTGCGAGCCGCCCGGCCATCGTGAGCAGCCTGGTGAGGGAAATCTGGCGCCAGCTGATGCACCGCTGCGGACTGGGCCGGCCCAGCAGCAATGCGCAGGCCCGCGCGCGCGACCAGCTCAGCGCCCACATCTTCACCCGGCATGCGGAACGCGCCTACTTCCGCGGCGACGCGCTCGGCGTGCTGCACGATGCGCTCACCTCGCTGAACCGCGCCGAGCGCGCGCAGGCCGTGGAAGAAACGGTGGGCGGCCTGGGCGGCCTGGCCATCGGCTTCGGCACGGCGGGCTTTCATCGCGCAGCCGGCTTCTACCGGCGCCGCGCGATCGCGCTGGCGCAGCAGCAGGGAACGCTTCACGACCAGGGCTTCGCGCATCTTCTGGCGGCGGTCTTCACCTTCCAGGCCGGGCACTGGGCCGACATGGACGCGCACTGCGACACCGGCGCCGCGATATTCGACCGGCTGGGCGACCGCTTTCGCGCCCAGTCGTGCCGCGTCATCCAGGCCTATGCCGACCTGCTCCGGGGCGACCATGCGAAGGCTTCGCTGCGCCTCAATGCCTATGGCGAAGAGGCCGAACAGGTCGAGAACGTGCCGGTGCGGGCCTGGGTTCTGTGCGGACTGGCCCTGCTCGACATGCAGGCAGGGCGCGATCCGGCGCGTGTGCTGCATCGCATCGCGCTGGCACGCAGCGAGGCGCTGCACCGCGCCGAGCGGCTGCTGTGCGACGGCATCGAGGCGGCGGCGCAGCTGCAATCCGGCAACGCCGGCCAGGCGCTGCGCGCCGCCACCACCGCGCTGGAGAACATGCTGGAGAGCGCACCGACCATGGGCATCGCGCTGCTCAGCGTGGCCTCGGTGGCAGAGGTGCACCTGGCCCTGGCCCAGGGTCCGGCACAAGCCCGGGTGCCCTTGCGCACGCGGCTGCAATCGACCCGCGCGGCCTGCCGCGCGGCCGCCAGCTATGCCAGCAAGATCGTGATCTTCAAGGCCCGCGAAAGGCTGCTGCGCGGCCACCTGGCGCTCGCCCTGGGCCGGCCCGCCCGGGCGGCAGCCTGCTGGCGCGAGGGTATCGGCCACGCCGTGCATTTCGCGCTGCCCTTCGAAGAAGCGCTGTGCCATCTGGCGCTGGCCGAGGTGGAGGCGTCGCCCGACAAGCGCAGCGAACACCTGGCACGCGGCATGCAAATCATGGACCGGCTCGGCGCCAACCCCTGGAAGCCCGCCGCGCTGCCGACCCCACGCTGGAACAACCCCAGTCACAACATCGAGGAGCCTGCATGACCGGAAAGAAGAAGATCGCGATCCTGGGTGGCGGTATGGCCGGCCTGAGCGCCGCCTACGAGCTCACGCGCACGCCCGAGCTGCGCGCGCAGCACGAGGTCACGCTCTACCAGCTGGGCTGGCGCCTGGGCGGCAAGGCCGCCAGCGGGCGCGACGCATGGGGCCGCAACCTGGAGCACGGCCTGCATGTGTGGTTCGGCTGCTATGCCAACGTGTTCGGCATGGTGCAGGAGATCTATGCCAACCGGACGCCGCCGCCGCACTGCCCGCTGCAGCACTGGACCGATGTCGCCAAGCCGCAGCTGTACACGCCCATCGGCGTGAAGACCGACACCGGCTACACCTACTTTCCGCTGACCTGGCCGACCAATGGCGGAACGCCGGGGCAGGGCGGCGTGGACATGACGCCGGCCGAGGCCTGGACCACCATGTGGAACCTGTTCCTGCTGGTGGTCAAGGGTCTCATCGGCCGGCTCGACGCCGCGGCGCAGGCCGCCGCCCAACCGGCGCCCCAGCCGCTGCCCAGCAGCTTTGCCGCATCGGCGCTCGTGCAGCTGGCCGATGGCGAACTGGCGCGCGCCAAGGCGCTGTTCGACCGTTCGCAAGCGGTGCAGCTGGGCTTTCACGAACTGGCCGATGCCGGCGCGCTGTGGATGAAGTCGCTGCTGGCCGAGCCGTCCGCGGCCGATCCGCAGCATGTGGTGCAACTGCTGGACACGCACCGGCTGCTGCAGTCGGCCTTCCGCGCCGCGGCGGCACGCGCGAACGCTGCGCCGGGCACGCCGCTGGCCATCGAGCTGCAGGTGGTGGGGGAACTGATCGACATCGCCATTGCTGCCGCGGCCGGCTACTTCGCAGACCTGGTGCTGCCGGACCGGCCCTTCGAATCGCTCGACGACATCGACTTTCGCGCCTGGCTCGTCAAGCACGGCGCCGACCCGGACATCGTCGCCAACTCCACCGTCACCCGCATCGTGTACGACACGCTGTTCCAGTATGCGGACGGCGATGTGAGCCGGCCGTCGTACGCGGCGGGCACGGCGCTGGGCGTGTGCGCGCGGCTGCTGGGCACCTTCAAGGGCGCGATGATGTGGGACATCCAGACCGGCATGGGCGAGGCGGTGGTGGCGCCGCTGTACCAGGCGCTGCTGGATGCCGGCGTGAAGGTGCAGTTCTTCCGCAAGGTGACGCGGCTCGAGCTGTCGCCGGACGGCCAGCAGATCGCCGCGGTGCACATGGACCGCCAGGCGGATGTGGTGCAGGGCGACTACCAGCCCACTTTCATGATGGAGAACCTGGTCTGCTGGCCGAGCGAACCCGACTGGGATCAGCTGGTGGACGGCGCGAAGATGAAGGCTGCCGGCGTCAACTTCGAGAGCCATTGGTGCGACTGGCCGGCCGCCGGCCAGGAGGTCTTGAAGCAGGGCAGCGAGTTCGACACCGTGGTGCTGGCCATCTCGATGGGCGCCTACAAGCCGCTCAACGGCGAGCCGACGATGTGCGACGAGCTGCTGCAGCAAGGCGGGCGCTTTGCCGACTTCGTCCAGAACATCGGCATCGTGGCCACCCAGGCCCTGCAGCTGTGGTCCAACCAGACGCTGGAGGAACTCGGCTGGACCAGCGGCAAGCCGGCCACCGTGTCGGGGCCCGAATACATGAACATCTGGGCCGACATGTCGCAGGTGCTGGCGGTGGAACCGGCAGTGGGCTTTCCCAAGCCGAAGTCGCTGCACTACCTGTGCGGCACCTACGCCACCACGCTGTACCGCCAGCCGTCTTCCGAAACGGGCGTGCCGGTGCAGGCCTGGAACGAACTGCGCGCGCAGACCATCACCTGGCTCAACGATGCCTCGGCCTGCATCTGGCCGGCGGCCCGCACGGCGGAGGGCAAATTCCGCTTCGACGTGCTGACCGACTTCAGCGGATCGGCCAGCGGCGAGGCGCGCTTCGACCAGCAGTTTCTGCGCGCCAACATCGACCCGACGGAATGCTGCGTGCTCTCGGCCGCCGGCACCACGCAGTACCGCCTGCACCCGGCCGAAAGCGGCTTTGCCAACCTGATCCTGGCCGGCGAGGCGACGCGCCACGGCTTCAACACCACCGCGATCGAAGGTGCGGTGATGTCGGGCATGGCCGCGTCGCGCGCCATCTGCGGGCAGCCCGCACGCATCGTCGGCTACGACTTCCTGCAGCGCAAGCCGTCGCAGCGGGCCGAGTAAGGGAAGCACCATGGCCGAACTTCCTCCCTTCATTTCCTGGATCGGGCATGGCGCCGCCAGCCTGGCGCCGCCCGCGGTGTTCACCGGCGCGAAGGCCTGTGTCTTCGGCTTTCGGGCCGATGCCGGGGCGATGCAGAAGCTGGTCGATTCGCTGCTCAACCCGGTGGGCGCCGGCCGCGTGAGCTACCGCGTGCTGGCGGGCTTCTCGATGATCAGCTTCATGGCCATCGAGCACTGCACCTCGCAGGTCGATGCCATCGGCTGGCAGCCGGGCCGCGAATGCGCGCTGTGGGTGCCCCTGCTCGAGACGAACCACGAGCGCGGCGCGATGCGCATCGTCTTCTGGACGCCCTACATCTTCATCGACTACACCATCGGCCTGCTGACCGGGCGGGAGGTGTGGGGCTGGCCCAAGGTCGGCGCGCAGATTGCCGTGCCGGGGGATGCGCCCGGGGCGCCTGGGACTGGCACGGACTTTGTCTGCACCACCACCGTGTTCGACACGCTGTCCCCGCAGACGCCGGCGCGCAACGCGGCCCTACTGACCGTGTCCGGTCCGGCGCCTGTGCCGGCGGCCTCGCAATGGTCAAGCGGCCGCGATGCCGTGCGAGGGCTTTTGGGAACGGTGCTTGCGGATGCCGAACACGAACTGGTCGATGCGCTGATCGGCGCCCCCGTGATTCCGACTGTGCAGATGAAGCAGTTCCGCGATTCGCTCGATCCGTCGCGCGCCTGCTTCCAGGCGATCGTCGATTCGCCGGCGCAGCTGACCGGCTTCTCCGGCGGCGGCCTGCTGCGCGCGAGCGACTACCAGTTGAAGATCGCCACCTGCGAGAGCCATCAGATCGTGCAGGATCTTCTGGGCACGGCGCCGAGCCCGGGCCAGACGACGGTGCCCATCGACATCGCCGCCTGGGTGGCGATGGATTTCAAGGCGCTGCCGGGCGCGGTGGTGGTGTCGCGAACCTGAGCGTCACCCGCCCGAGATGGCTGCGGCGGCGAGCATGCCGGATTCGATGGCGGATTCGAAGCAGCCGCCGCTGAAGCGGGTCAGCGTCCAGTCGCCGGCAAGGTAGAGGTTGCCGAACTGCGCGGGGCCCGGCGGCAGGCGGTAGCTCACGCTGCCGGCCGGCGTTTGCACATAGCGCTCGGCGCCTTCCCAGTTGGCGCGGCAGTAGCGCGAGATTTCCACGCCCGGCTTCAGCTTGCCGTCCGGCGTGGTGGCGGCAGGCCACAGGCCGGCAATGGAGGCGTCGAGCCAGGCCTGCACATCCCGCTCCGGGTCTGCGTGCGAGGCGTCCTGCGGCAGGCAGCCGCAGAAATACTCGATGGCCTGAGGCGTGTCGGCCGCCGGCCAGTCTTCGTGCGGCAACTGCTGCGACATGTCAGCCCACGAATCGAAGCGCTCGGCATAGGCCGAGACGATGGTGGCGCTGCTGGGCCACCCGAGTTCGCCGAGCGCCGGCTGGAGCCAGAGCTGGAAGGCCTCGGTGGCCACCGACACGCTTTGCGCGACCATGCTCGCCCAGCGGGCATCTGCCGCGGCCAGCGCAGGCGCCACGGCCCGGATCACATCGGGCGGCACGGCCAGCACGACCTGGTCGAAGTCCTGGCCGTCCACCAGCGTGAGCTGCTTCGCCACGGTCGTGTCATGGCTGGATTCGAAATTGACGCCGGCCTGGCGCAGCCGCTCGCCGTCCACGAGCTGCTCCCAGTTGGGCTGGTTCGGCCAGCAGTCCAGACCCTTCACCACCACGAAGGGCTGGTACTCGCCGTTGGTGAAATCGGCCTGCTGGTCGATGCGGATCGTGCCGATGCGCGATGCATCGGCGTTCAGCTCGATGCCGGCGACGCGGTGGAACAGCTCGATCTTCACGCCGCGTGCGGCCAGCACCTGGTAGAGCGGCGTGAACAAGGCATCGCCGGTGCCGGCATTCATCTTCCAGAACGGCGCGTGTCGGTAGCCCAGCACCATGTCCATGGCAAAGCGGAAGGTCACGCCGGCGGCGATGGAGCCGTTGGCCAGCGTCGATGCGTCGCCGCCCCGGTAGGCGAAGGTCAGGTCGTACAGCGCGCGGATGGGGGCACTGTTCAGCGCCGCGTCGGTGGCGCCGTGGCGGCCCAGCCAGGCGCGGAAGTCCAGCGCGTTCAGCGCGTCGTAGCCGGCCTGGCCTTTGCCCATCAGGTCGAAGAACCAGCCGATGGCGGCGGACAGGCCCAGGTCCGCGAGGATCAGCAGGTGCGAGAGCGTGTCCGCAAATGCCGAATCGACCGCGGCCGGCGCGGGGCCGCGTGTCGCCAGCCGGGTGCGCACCCGTTCGGCCAGTTGCCGCAGCTGGCTGCCGGCTTCTTCGTCGACGTTCTCGCAGAGCGAGGGCGAAGCCAGGCGCCCCAGCAGTGCCAGCACCGGGCCGTAGCTCCACTCGGCGGCCAGCTCCGGCTGCGCATCGAGCAGCCCATGCAGCCAGGCGGCCAGGTTGCCGATGAGCGCATCGGTGTCGGCCAAGCGCGGGTCACCCGGTTCGCCGGGAAGCTCGGGCAGGGTGAACTCCCAGGGTGACCAACGTGGCGGGCTTGAGTTGGGCGCCTGCTCCTCGGCGGCGACTTTCCACTGCGGCGTCATCGCGTCGGTCCACAGCTTGAAGGGGCTGGAGGCGCGCGGCTGCCATTCGGCGTAGCACTGGCGAATGGTCTGGAAGGCGCTCTGGTAGCAGCCCATGAGAACGTGCAGGCCGTGCTCCTCGATGCGCCCGCCGACGACCATGTTGCGCCCGCTGGCGCACTTGCCGCCCAGGCGCCAGCCCAGGGTGTGCACCGTGACCTCGTACCGGGCCCGCAAGGCCGGCGTCGCGCTCAGCCAGAACGCCGCCGAAATGCCGCCGGGCCCGCCGCCGAGGACGGCCACCTTGATCCGAGAGCCCGCGCCGGGGCCCTGCGCCGCTGCTTGCTGCATAGCTGAATCCCTCCGCGCGGGAGGGTACCTCAGCGAAGCCGATTGCGGGACGGCATTCAACCGAGTTCGACCAGCACCGGCTGGTGGTCCGACACCTGCGTGGCGCCGTCCACCTCGATGCGGCGCAAGCGAGGGACGAGGCCGTCGCTCACGAAGACGAAGTCGCATGCGACCGGATCCGGCCCGTAGCGCCGGTCGAACAGGCGGAAGGTGGGCGCATGCGGCTGCGCGCTGCCGTGCAGGGCGGGCCACGCATCGTGCAGCCGCTGCCGCGATCCGCCGGCCAGCTCGAAGGGCTGCAGCAGTGCGGCATAGGCCGGGTCGGTGGCGGGCATGTTGAAGTCGCCGCACAACAGGGCCTGCACGGTGTGGACCTTGTGCTGGAAGGGCGTGCCGGCGTCGTCGAACTCGGGCTTGGGCGGCGACATCGCCTGGGCGCAAGCTTCCACATGCAGGCTGCGCAATGCCTCGGCCTGGGCCGAGCGCTGCACTTGCGAGTAGTACTCCAGGTGCGTGGTCATCACGCGCAGGGCGCCCAGCTCCTTGCTTTGCACCGTCACGCTGGTGCACATGCGCGGCATGCTGCCCACGGCCGGGTCGGCGGGCCAGGGCAACAGGTGATGCTGCACCCGGGCCACCGGCAGCCGCGTGGCGATCAGGTTGCCGAAGCGCTGCGGCCGGCCGGTGCTGCTGTCGAACTCGTGCACGGCCGGGCCGAAGAAGAGCTGGAAGCCGGGCAGCAGCGCCGCCAGTTCGGCCGGCTGGTCGCCCGGCGCGCCGGGCATGGCGTCGAAGCCCTGGGCGATTTCCTGCAGGCACAGCACGTCGAAGTCGGCCATGCCGCGTGCATGCTCCACGATGCGGCGGGGGCTGACGAGGCCGTCGAGCCCGCGGCACCACTGGGTGTTCCAGGTGATCAGTTTCATCATTTGATGCCCGCGCGCATGAAGCTCTGGACGAACTGCCGCTGGAAGAGCAGGAAGGCCACCAGCAGCGGCGCCGAGGTCATGACGGTGGCGGCCGTGATGATCGACCAGTCCACGCCCTGGTCGACCGAGGAGAACACCTGCAGCCCCACGGTGAGCGGCCGCGCGTTCTGGCTGTTGGTGACGATGAGCGGCCACAGGAAGTTGTTCCAGTGAAAGCTCACCGAGACGAGCGCGAAGGCGGTGTAGACCGGCCGCGCCAGCGGCACGTACACCCGCCACAGCACCTGCAGGGCGCTGGCGCCTTCCACCCTGGCGGCTTCGTCCAGCTCCTTGGGAATGCCCATGAAGGTCTGGCGTAACAGGAAGATGGCGAAGGCCGAAGCGAAGTAGGGCAGGCCGATGGCCAGCAGCGTGTCCACCAGGCCCAGGCGAGCCATGGTCTTGTAGTTCTCCACCACCAGGATGTCCGGCATGATCATCAGCTGCACCAGCACGAGCGCGAAAGCGATGTTGCGCCCCGGAAAGCTGTAGCGCGCAAAGGCGTAGGCCGCCAGGGTGCCCAGCACCAGTTGTACCGCCAGGATCATGACCACCAGCACGGTGGTGTTGAGGAAGTAGCGTGCAAAGGGGGCCGCCGCCCAGGCGCGGCTGAAGTTGTCCAGCGTGAGCGGCGCCGCGAGGTCGAAGCGGGTGGAGAACTGCGCCGGGTGGAAGGCGGTCCAGAAGGCGTAGACCAGCGGCAGGATCCACATCAGCGCCAGCAGCCAGGCGGCCAGCGTGTCGAGCCACGTCGGGTCGTTGTAGGCCAGGCGTTGCGGTGCGCGCGTCATTTGTAGTGCACCCGCTTGTCCAGCACGAAGAACTGGAACAGCGCGATGCCCGCCAGCACCCCCACCAGCACCACCGTGATGGCCGAGGCATAGGCCGTGTCCCAGAAGCTGAAGCCCACCTCGTACAAGTGGTAGAGCAGCAGGATGGAGGCGTTGTCCGGCCCGCCGCGCGTGAGCACGAACAGGTGGTCGACCATGCGGAAGGCGTTGATGCAGGCGTTGACCAGCACGAACAGCGTGGTGGGCATGAGGAGCGGCCACTGCACCCGCGAGAAGAAGTACCAGCGCGAGGCGCCCTCGATGGCCGCGGCCTCGCGCAGGCTGGGGTTGAGCGTCTGCAGCGCGGCCAGGTAGAAGATCATGAAGAAGCCGGCTTCCTTCCACACCGCCACCAGCGTCACCGCGCCCAGGGCGGTGGACGGACTGCCCAGCCAGTTGTGCGAGGGCAGGCCGAGCGCGCCGGTGATCTGCTCGAGCAGGCCGTACTGCGGCGTGTAGAAGAACAGCCAGATGTTGGCCACCGCGATCATCGGCAGCACGGTGGGCGTGAAGTAGGCCATGCGCAGGAAGGCGCGGCCGGCGATGCGCTCGTTGACCCACAGCGCCATGACAAGCGCCAGGCCGATGGAGGCCGGGATGGTGGCGCCCGCGAAGATGAGGTTGTTGCGCACCGCCTTCCAGAACACCGGATCGGCCGCCATCACCTGGTAGTTCTCCAGCCCCACCCACACGCCCGGGCGCGCGCCCTTGGGCGTGGAGTAGAAGCTGTCGACGAAGGTGGAGACCGCCGGCCAGTGCGTGAAGGCCACCAGCAGCGCCAGTGCCGGCAGCAGCATCAGCCACGCGTGGATCGCGCGCTGCTTCACTTGTAGCTGCGAAGAATGCGGTCGGCTTCCGCTTGCGCGTCCTTCATCGCCTGGGCAGGCGTCTTGCTGCCGGTGAGCGCGGCCTGCAGGCCGTCGTTCAGCGCCTTGGTCACGCGCTGGTTGTCGTGCGTGGAGAACTCGGCCACCGACACCGGCAACTGGTCGCGCGCGACCAGGGCCGGCGGAAACTCCTGGCCGTACTTCTTGAGCGTGTCGGTGGCATAGGCGGCTTCCGACACGGCCACATAGCCGGTGTCCATGCTCCAGGCCGCAGCCCGCTCGGGCTGCGTCACCCACTTGATGAACTTGAAGGCCGCTTCCTGCTGCGCCGGCGAAGACTTCTTGAAGACGTAGAAGTTGCCGCCGCCGGTGGGCGAGCCCTTGCGCACGTTGCCGGGGATCATGCCCACGCCGAAGGGAAAGCCGGCGTTCTTGCGGATGTTGGTCAGGTTGCCGGTGGTGGTGAAGATGATGGCGGCCTTCTTCTCGAAGAAGTCCTTGGGCGTGGTGCCCCACTCGACCACGCCGGGCGGGTGCACGCCGGCCTTGCCCAGGTCGACCCAGTACTGCAGCGCCTCGATGACCTTGGGGTCGTCGAAGGTGACCTTGGTGCCGGCCTCGTTGGCCAGGATGGCGCCGTTGGGCGTGGTCAGCGTCTGGAACAGCCAGTAGGGGAAGCCGCTGGACGGAATCTGCACGCCCCACTGCGTGACCTTGCCGCTGGCGTCCTTCTTGGTGAGCTTGGCGGCCATGGCCTTGAGCTCGGCCCAGTTGGCCGGGCCCTTCTCGGGGTCGAGGCCGGCTTCCTTGAAGGCTTCCTTGTTCCAGTACATCACCACCGTGGAGCGCTGGAACGGAATGCCCCAGGTCTTGCCGCCGGTCTGGCTGTTGGCCATGAAGGCCTTGTAGAAGCTGCCCATCCAGGCCTTGTCCTCGGGCGTTTTGGCCAGGCTGTCGAAGGGCACGATGGCGTCTTCGTCGATGAGGGTGAACATGTCGGTGGACAGCAGCACCGAGGTGACCGGCGGCGTGCCCGACTTGTGGGCCGTGAGCGCCTTCACGATGCTCTCCTGGTAGGTGCCGGCGTAGATAGGCGTGACCTTGATGCCCGGGTTCTCCTTCATGAAGCCCTCGGCAAAGCCGTCGATGGTCTTGGCGATGGGACCGCCCACGGCCACCGGGTAGTAGAACTGCAGGTCGACAGGCGCCTGGGCTTGCGCCGCGGATGCGCCGGCGAGCAGGCCGCCGGCCGCCGCGAGTTGCCAGACGGCGGCACGCAGGAAAGTCTTTCTTTGCATCTTGTTGTTCGTCCTTGGTTGGAAGTGAAGAGAAACGAAGGGAAAGGAAAGAGCTCAGTGGATGCGCCGGCCCTCGGCATCGAAGCCGTGGGTGTCAGCCGCCTGCCAGGCCAGGTGCACCGGCATGCCGGCCTCGACCCGGTGCTGGCCCTGGGTGCGCACCAGCAGCGACTCGGTGCCCACGGCGCAATGCAGCACCAGGTCGGCGCCCAGGTACTCGGCGCTGCGCACCACGGCGTCGATGCCTTCGCCGGGCGCGGCCAGCCGCACCGCCTCGGGGCGAACGCCGAGCGTGGCCGCGGCCAGGCCGGTGCGGATGCCGCTGCCGGCGATGTGCCCGCCCTCGAGCGCCAGCAGGTTCATGGGCGGCGTGCCGATGAAGCGGGCGGCGAAGGTGGTGGCGGGGCGGGCGTAGAGGTCCCGGGGCGGGCCGGCCTGCTCGACGCGGCCGCGGTTGAGCAGCACCACCTGGTCGGCCATGCTCATGGCCTCGGTCTGGTCGTGGGTGACGTAGATCACCGTCAGGCCCAGCTGGCGCTGCAGCTCGCGCAACTCGCGCCGCATGTCCTGGCGCAGTTGTGCATCCAGGTTGGACAACGGTTCATCCATGAGACAAACCTGGGCCTGCGCCACCAGCGCGCGGCCCAGGGCCACCCGCTGCTGCTGGCCGCCCGACAGCTGGGAGGGCTTGCGCGCCAGCAGCGCCGACAGGCCCAGCAGGTCGGCTGCGTCCTTCACCCGCCGCTCGCGTTCGCTGGCAGGAACCTTGCGTACCGACAGGCCGAAGCCGATGTTGTCGGCCACCGAAAGATGCGGGAACAAGGCGTAGTTCTGGAACACCATCGCAATGCCGCGCTGCGCGGGCGGCAGGTGGGTGACGTCGCGCCCGGCGATTCGCACCTGCCCGGCGCTCGCGCCTTCCAGCCCGGCCACGATGCGAAGGGTGGTGGACTTGCCGCAGCCCGAGGGGCCGAGCAATACGCAAAAAGAAGCTGGGTCGATGGTGAGATTTACGCCATGCAATGCGGTACTCTCGCCCCAGGATTTGGCAATGCCGGAAAGCTCGACGGAAGACATCAACGGAGTTTAGGCACGGGTGTGTGACATATCGTTGCCGATTCCCTCGGTGTTTTCCTGAGACGATGGCGTCATCCAATCTCGCTAAAGTGGTTCGGCCCTTAGGGGAAGTTGTTCACATGAAGAAGGAAAGATCATGAGCAAGAAGGTCGCATACGTCACGGGTGGCATGGGAGGCATCGGAACCGCCATTTGCCAGCGTCTCCACAAGGACGGCTTCACCGTCATCGCCGGCTGCGGTCCTACACGCGACTACGCCAAATGGCTGGCCGAGCAGAAAGCCGAGGGCTACGAGTTCCACGCCTCGGTGGGCAATGTGGGCGACTGGCAGTCCACGGTAGAAGCCTTTACCAAGGCCAAGGCCGAGCACGGCAGCATCGACGTGCTGGTGAACAACGCCGGCATCACGCGCGACCGCATGTTCCTGAAGATGACGCCCGAAGACTGGAGCGCCGTCATCGAGACCAACCTCAACAGCATGTTCAACGTCACCAAGCAGGTGGTGGGCGACATGGTGGAAAAGGGCTGGGGCCGCATCGTCAACATCAGCTCGGTCAACGGCGCCAAGGGCCAGGCCGGCCAAACCAACTACTCGGCCGCCAAGGCCGGCATGCACGGCTTCACCATGGCGCTGGCGCAGGAGCTGGCGACCAAGGGCGTGACGGTGAACACGGTGAGCCCTGGCTACATCGGCACCGACATGGTCAAGGCCATCCGCCAGGAAGTGCTGGACAAGATCGTGGGCACCATCCCGGTCAAGCGCCTGGGCGAGCCGAGCGAAATCGCCTCCATCATCTCGTGGCTGGCAAGCAACGAGGGCGGCTACTCCACCGGTGCCGACTTCCCCGTGAACGGCGGCCTGCACATGCATTGAGTTGCCAATGCGCAGAAACTGAGTCAGAAACCCGCTTCGGCGGGTTTTCTTTTTTGTGCCTTCGGCACTCAGGAGGAAGAAATGGAATCAGGCGCCACAACAACAAAGCAGAAGCTGCCTCTTTACCGTTCGCTGTATTTCCAGGTGATCGTGGCAGTGGTCATCGGCATCCTGCTGGGCCATTTCTGGCCCTCGCTGGGCGAGATGATGAAGCCGCTGGGCGACGCCTTCATCAAGCTCATCAAGATGCTCATCGCGCCCATCATCTTCTGCACGGTGGTGGTGGGCATCGCCGGCATGGAAGACATGAAGAAGGTGGGCAAGACCGGCGGGCTGGCGCTGCTGTACTTCGAGATCGTCAGCAGCATCGCGCTGGTGGTGGGGCTGGTGCTGGTCAACCTGCTCAAGCCCGGCGCCGGCATGAACGTCGACCCGGCCAGCCTGGACACCAAGGCGCTGGCCGCCTACACCGGCCCGGGCAAGATGGAGGGCACGGTCGACTTCCTGCTGCACATCATTCCCAACACGGTGGTGGATGCCTTCGCCAAGGGCGAGATCCTGCAGGTGCTGCTGGTGGCCGTGCTCACCGGCTTCGCGCTGCACCGCTTCGGCGGGCGCGGCACGCTGGTGTTCGACGTGATCGAGAAAAGCTCGCACGTGCTGTTCGTGATCATCGGCTACATCATGAAGCTGGCGCCCATCGGCGCCTTCGGGGCGATGTCCTTCACCATCGGCAAGTACGGCATCTCGTCGCTGTTCCAGCTGGGCAAGCTGATGGGCACCTTCTACCTCACCTGCCTGCTGTTCATCTTCGTGGTGCTGGGCACCATCGCGAAGCTGCACGGCTTCTCGATCTGGAAGTTCATCAAGTACATCAAGGAAGAGCTGCTCATCGTGCTGGGCACCTCGTCCTCCGAGTCGGTGCTGCCGCGCATGATGGAGAAGATGGAGAACCTCGGGGCCGACAAGACCTGCGTGGGCCTGGTCATTCCCACCGGCTACTCCTTCAACCTGGACGGCACCTCCATCTACCTGACCATGGCGGCGGTGTTCATCGCGCAGGCCACCAACACGCCCATGACGCTCACGCAGGAGCTCACGCTGCTGGCCGTGCTGCTGCTCACTTCCAAGGGCGCGGCGGGCGTGACCGGCAGCGGCTTCATCGTGCTGGCGGCCACCCTGTCGGCGGTGGGGCACGTGCCGGTGGCGGGGCTGGCGCTCATCCTCGGCATCGACCGCTTCATGTCCGAGGCCCGCGCGCTGACCAACCTGGTGGGCAACGGCGTGGCGACCATCGTGGTGGCCAAGTGGACCGGCGCGCTGGACGAGGAGCGGCTCAAGGCGGGCCTCGACAACGAAACCTGGGTCGAAGCCCAGGAGCCCGAAGAACTGGTGAACGCCAAGGACAGCCGCATGGCCGGCTGAGCATGGACAGCGGTATTGCCGGCTGAAGACTGCAGGAATTTGAAGGGATTGCAGCGGCGCTCGCCCTTCTTGCGTGCAACATAGGCGCCATGCCGCACGCCGCCTCCCTCATCAACACCATTGCCGCGGGCCTCGGGCTCGCGCTCATCCTGGGCTTCGTGGCCGTGCGGGCCCGCCTGCCCGCGCTGGTCGGCTACCTGCTGGCCGGGGTCATCATCGGGCCCTTCACGCCGGGCTTCGTGGCCGACGCGCACATTGCCGCACAGCTGGCGGAGATCGGCGTGATGCTGCTCATGTTCGGCGTGGGGCTGCACTTTTCCATGGACGACCTGCTGGCCGTGCGCAAGATCGCCGTGCCCGGCGCGCTGGTGCAGATGGCGGTGGCCACGCTGCTGGGCGGCAGCCTCGCGCACTGGTGGGACTGGGACCTGGGCGCGGCGCTGGTGTTCGGTCTGGCGCTGTCGGTGGCCAGCACGGTGGTGTTGCTGCGTGCCCTGGAGAGCCTGGGGCTGCTCGATACCTATGTCGGCCGCATCGCGGTCGGCTGGCTGGTGGTGGAGGACCTGGCGATGGTGCTCGTGCTGGTGCTGCTGCCGGCCTTTGCCGAGGCGATGGGCCGCGTCGGCACCGCCCCGGGCCAGAGCGTGTGGCAGACGCTGGGCCTCACGCTGCTGCAGGTGGGCGGCTTCGTGGCCGTGATGCTGGTGGTGGGGCGGCGGGTGCTGCCTTGGGTGCTGTGGCAGGTCACGCGCACCGGCTCGCGCGAGCTGTTCACCCTGTGCGTGGTCGCGGCGGCGGTGAGCATCGCCTTCGCCTCGGCGGCGCTGTTCGGCGTGTCGTTCGCGCTGGGCGCCTTCTTCGCCGGCATGGTGCTGCGCGAGTCGGAGTTCAGCCACCGCGCCGCGCAGGAGTCGCTGCCGCTGCGCGACGCCTTCGCGGTGCTGTTCTTCGTGTCGGTTGGCATGCTGTTCGACCCCATGGTCATCATCGACAGCCCGCTGCAGGTGCTGGCGGTGGTGCTGGTGATCGTGGTGGGCAAGTCGCTGGCGGCGCTGTCGATCGTGCTGCTGTTCCGCTATCCGCTGGGCACCGCGCTCACCATTTGCGCGAGCCTGGCGCAGATCGGCGAGTTCTCCTTCATCCTGGCCGGCCTGGGTGTCGCGCTGGAACTGCTGCCCGTGCAAGGGCGCAACCTCATCCTGGCCGCGGCGCTGATCTCGATCGCCACCAACCCGCTGTGGTTCGCCCTGATCTCGCCGGTGCAGCGCTGGCTGCACAGGCATTCAGCGCTGGCCCGCGCCTTCGAGTCGCGGGTCGACCCGATGGCCGAGCTGCCGATGACTACCGACGCGCGCTACCTGTCGCGCCAGGTGGTGCTGGTGGGCTACGGGCGGGTCGGGCGGCGCATTGCCGCCATGCTTGGCGCCGGCGACGTGCCTTTCGTGGTGGCCGAGCAGAACCGCGAGCTGGTCGAGAAGCTGCGCGGGCAGGGCGTGGCCGCGGTGTGGGGCGACGCCGCCGACCCGGCGGTGCTGGTGCAGGCCCACATCGCCCGGGCGCGGGTGCTGGCCATTGCCACGCCCGCCGCCATCAACGTGCGCCAGATGATCGAAACGGCCCGCACCTTGAATCCGTCGATCCAGGTGGTGGTGCGCAGCCATGACGAGGCCCAGGCGCAGCTGCTCAGCCAGGAGGCGTCGGCCACCGTGTTCCTGGGCGAGCAGGAACTGGCCCAGGCCATGGCACGCGATGTGTTGAAGCGGGCCGGCCCGGCCGCGGCGCCGGTCGCCGCTCACACGGCCTGAGCGGAAGGCCTACAGGTCCTCGATGACCAGCCGGCGGTAGCGCTCGGCGATGGAAAAAGGCGCCTGGCGCACCACCGCCATCACTTTTTCGGCCACCGTTTCGTCGCGCGTCTTGACCAGCAGGCCGGCATGACCTTCCCGGGCCAGCTTGATGTAGGTGCGCACGGTGGCTGCCTCGGTCCCGGCGGAGGGCAGCGGATAGTCCGAGCCCTTGGTGGTGGGCGCGATCTGCTCTAGCACGTCCTCGGGCGTGACCAGGTAGATCTCGTCGCCGCTGATGACGCCGTCCTCGATCAGCTGGTGGCCGACGCGGTTCGCTTCCTCAAGGCTGGGAAACATGATCATCGAATGGCCGGTCGGGTAGAAGCCGCCGCCGATCAGCGAGGTCATGTGGTGGTCCAAGGTGAATCTTTTCATGGGTGTCTCCTTGCCCTGTGCCCGACTTGTTGCACAAGTGACGCTGTACGCCTTTTCGAGACGCTCGGTGTGTGCGAAACTGATACTAAATGCCACATTTGTGTTTAATCGTGAAATAGTGGCCTAGGCGGTGGCCCGGGTGCTTCCTACGATTCCCCTGTCTGAAATGGAATAGTTTTTTCTTCATGGGGACCTTGCGCAACATCGCCCTGACTGTCCACGAACTGGAGGTGGGGGAGTTCTATTGGGTGCTGATGGAGGGATCGGATCATCAGATGGAGGACTGCATGCCCTATGTGGCGCTGGAGGCCTCCTGCACGCCGTACGGCAGCTACTCCGACGCCCTGGTGGCCGGCGTGGCGGCGCTGCGCAAGATGTTCGGCAAGGACGGACCGCGGACCTGAAGGCGCGAAGCCTTCGGCAATATAAAAAGGAAAACAACATGCGAAACAAGCTGGTGATCATGGGCGGGGCGGCGCTGCTGCTATTGATGGCCGGCGCCTGGCTGGCCTACCCCATGGACGCACTGGGCTGGGCGGCCTGGGTGCAGACGGCCGGCGTGGTCACCGCCATCTGGTGGTCGGTGCGGCTGCAGGCGCAGCAGGCCGACCAGCATGTGCTGCAGGCCACGCGGGTGGCGGTGGTCTTTGCCACCAACCTGCACTGGGCCTTTCGCCGGCTCAACGATGCGAGCGGCAACCGTTCCTGGCCCGAGTTCGTGGTCAACCGGCGCATCCTGGACGAGATCCTGTCCCAGGGCCGCAACGTGCCGGTGCACATGCTCGAGGGCAGGGCGCTGGCCATGGTGAGCAGCCTTCGCGCCATGGGCGTGGAGGCGCTGGAGGTCTCGGCCGCGCACCAGCCCAACGGCGACTGGCGCGAGATGCAGTCCTATTTCGCCAAGCGGCTGCCCAGCATTTCGGCCTGGCTGTCGGCCAACGGCAGCCCGCCCGAAAGCAACGGGCCCACCGACTACCTGGGCCTGCGCTCGTCCTTCAGCCAGATCGGCCAGCTCTGAACGGGCAAAGGCCGGCCTGGCCGCCGGCCGCCGCGATGTCGGCGAAAATCGAGGGTGCGCATTGGCCGCCCTTGCACGTGACAGACCTCCAGACCCCCGACCCTCGCACCGCATTCGACGCCAGCCGCGTCTCCGTCGCTCCGATGATGGATTGGACCGACCGGCATTGCCGCTACCTGCACCGCCTGCTCAGCCGCCGCGCGCTGCTGTACACAGAGATGGTGACGACCGGCGCGCTGCTGCACGGCGACGTGCCGCGCCACCTGCGCTTCAACGAGGAAGAGCACCCGGTGGCGCTGCAGCTGGGCGGCAGCGAGCCGGACGACCTGGCCAAATGCGCGCGCCTGGCCGAGGAATGGGGCTACGACGAAGTCAACCTCAACTGCGGCTGCCCCAGCGAGCGCGTGCAGCGCGGCGCCTTCGGGGCCTGCCTGATGAACGAGCCGCAGCTGGTGGCCGACTGCGTCAAGGCCATGGTCGACGCCACGCGCCTGCCGGTCACGGTCAAGCACCGCATCGGCATCGACAAGATCGAGCGCTACGAGTTCGTGCGCGACTTCATCGGCCAGGTGAGCGAAGCCGGCTGCAAGACCTTCATTGTGCATGCGCGCAATGCGTGGCTCAAGGGCCTGTCGCCCAAGGAGAACCGCGAGATTCCGCCGCTGCGCTACGAGATGGTGCACCGGCTCAAGCACGAGTTTCCGCACCTCACCATCTCCATCAACGGCGGCTTTTCGCAGACCGAGGCGGTCCACCAGCAGCTGCGCCTGCTCGACGGCGTGATGGTGGGCCGCGAGGCCTATCACAACCCCTGGTGGCTGGCGCAGTGGGATGCCGAGTTCTTCGGCGAGGAGCCCCGCCCGCTCACGCGCGAGGAGATCGAGGAGCGCATGTGCGACTACATGGTGCGCGAGGCCGCGGCGCACGGCACCCACTGGTATGCCATCGCCCGCCACATGCTGGGCCTGCGCAACGGGCTGCCCGGCGCGCGCCGCTGGCGCCAGGTGTGGAGCGACCACCGGATGAAGCACCTGCCGCCGCACGAGGTGATGCGGGCGGCCCATGCGCGTGTCGACAAGGGCCTGGAGCTGCTGCAGCCCGCAGGGTGACGCTGCCCCGCATTCCGTGCCGCCCGCTTCATGCGGGCTTTTTTCTGCCCGCCGCGTTCATATCGCAGGACTTTCGTCCCTCTTCGTGATGCGAACTTTTGTGTCAAATGTCTCAATGGGAAACATTCACACGAAGTTTTCATTGCGAGCCCCAGGCAATCAAGATACAAATGTTTACCTTGGTGTTAAATTTTGGCCCGGACGAATTCCGCCGGGCCGCGGACTGATACAGGAGGCCCGCGTGGCAAAGAACCTGGACCCGACACCGGATGAGTTTTCGGAAGCCTGCACGCTGGCTCGCATGCGGCTGGCGCTCGTGCTCATCACCCTGCTCGGCCTGTTCATCGATGTGCCGGGAGAATCTGCGCTCGAACGCTGGATGCCGGTGGCTGCCGTTGCCTATGTCGCCGTGTGCGTCGGCCTGTTCTTCCTCTCGGAGCGCGGCCCGCACGCCCTGGCCGCCATGCGCTGGCACTGGCTCGACATGCCCTTGTATGCGGTGCTCGTTGCCTGCAGCGGCGGCGCCCACAGCGTGTTCTACCTGTTCTTCTATTTTGCGATCCTGAGCGCGTCCTTCCGCTGGGGCTGGCGCGAGGGCGTGACGTCCACGCTGGGGGCGGTCGTGCTTTTCGTGGGCGCAGGGCTTCCTTTCGTCCAGGGGGCGGGCGACGCGTCCAACCTGCTCGGGCGCGCGGTGCTGCTCCTGGTGCTGGGGCTCATGATTTCCTATTGGGGCGAATCGAAGGCGGAACTGCGTCGCCGCCTCGCCCTGCAGCGCAGGGTGAGCAGCATCGCCAATCCGCGCTTCGGAGCGGGCCAGACGGTGCAAGGACTGCTCGACGCCACCCGCGACTACTTCGATGCCTCGCTGTGCCTGCTGGTGCTGCGCGAGGACGACGGCGGGCCGGTTACCGTGCGTCTGGCTCAACAGAGGCCCGCGGCTGGCGGCGGAGACGATCAGATCGACGCTTCGCTGGCGGCATCGCTGCTGCTGGATGTGCCCGCGCATGTGCTGGCCTTCAGGTTGCAGCGCAACGGCGACAACTGGCGCGGCGCGGCCCACGATCTGGAGCAGGGCCAATGGTGGCCGCTGGCCGAGGACACCGGCTCGATCATCGGCGCGTTGCTGGGCGCCGGCTCCTTCATCAGCGCGCCGGTCCGGCTGGGTTCGGCCGGCGGGCGCATCTACGTCGCCGCCGGTACCCCGCGGCTGGGCCGCGCGGATGCGCTGTTCCTGCACCAGCTGACCTCCCAGGTGCTGCCGCTGATCGAGAACATCGACGTGCTGGACCACCTGGCCACCGATGCAGCGTCCGCCGAGCGCCAGAAGATCGCGATGGACCTGCACGACAGTGCGGTGCAGCCGTACATCGGACTTCGCTTCGGCCTGAGCGCCCTGCGCTGCAAGGCCGATCCGGCGAATCCGCTCAACGAAGACCTCGATCGGCTGATCGCCATGTCGACCCAGGTCATCGGTGACTTGCGCAGCTTCGCCCAGGGCGTGCGCAACCGTGCGACCGAGGCGCAGCACCCCCTGGCTGCGGCGCTGCGCCAGCAGGTGCGGCTCATCCGCGAATTCCACGGCGTGGACATCGAAGTGGACCTGGAAGAAGACGTGCCCTGCAGCGACAGGCTCGCGGCCGAGGTGCTGCAGATCGTGCGCGAGGCACTGAGCAACGTCGTGCGCCACACGATGGCCCGCCACGCCCTGGTGCAGGTGCGTTGCGACCACGGCCTGCTGCGCATTCAGGTGGACAACGAAGGCGCGGCGAACGAATGCGACTTCACGCCCAAGTCCATCACCGCCCGCGCCGCGGCGCTGGGCGGACGCGCCTACGTGCAGCGTGCCCAGTCGGGCACGGAGGTGCATGTCGAGATTCCCGTCTGACGATCGCGATGCGGGGTACTTCAGATGACAGCCCAGAACATTCGAGTCTTTCTGGTCGACGACCACCCGACCATGCTGTGGGGCCTGGAGCGCCTCATAGAAGGTGCCGGGCCGCGCATGGCGGTGGCAGGAACGGCCTCCAGCTTCGACGAGGCCCAGGCCCGGGTGCCGCAGATGACGGCCGACGTGGTCGTGCTGGACATGGACCTGGGCGGGCGCAGCAGCCTGGAACTGATGCCCTTCATCCGCGAGCGTTCGGCAGCCCAGATCCTTGTGCTGACCGGCGTGCGCGAACAAGCCACGCTCGACCAGGCGATGCTGTCAGGCGCGCGCGGCGTTCTGAACAAGGCGGCGCCGGCCCAGCAGGTGCTCGATGCCATCGAGGCCGTGCACCGCGGAGAAGTGTGGCTGGAGGGCAAGGACCTCGGCCGCGTGTTCAGCCAGCTGCTGCAGGGGCAAGGCGCTGCCGCCCAGCCGGCGCAGCCCAAGGCCCCGCACGCGCCCCATGACCGGCTGACCGCGCGCGAGCGCCGCGTCGTGGCCTGTGTGGTGGCGCAAAGCGGCGGCTCCAACGCTGCATTGGCAGACCGCCTCTGCATAGCCGAGCACACCTTGCGCAACCACCTCAGCACGATCTACCAGAAGCTGGGGGTGCGCAACCGGCTGGAGTTGTACGTGTATGCGGTGAAGCATCAGCTGGGCGAGGTCTGAGGGAAGGCCTGCGGGCGAGCGGGATTCACTGTCCCGAAAGCATGGGGCCCAGCTGGCGGATCATCTTGATCACGGCGGGCGTCAGGATCACCATCGAGACCACCGGAAAGATGCACAGCACCAGCGGCAGCAGCATCTTGGTCGGCACCTTGGCCGCCTGCTCTTCGGCCCGCGTCTGGCGCTTGTGGCGCAGGTCGTCCGAGAACACCCGCAGCGATTCGCCGATGCTGGTGCCGAAGCGATCGGCCTGCGTCAGCATGGTGGCGAAGGTGCCGATCTCCTCCACACCGGTACGCACTGCCAGGTTGTGCAGCGACTTCTCGCGGGTCGAGCCGGCGCGCATCTCCAGGTTGGTCCAGTGCAGTTCCTGGGCCAGGGCCTCGCTCTTGAGCCGGATTTCCTCGGTGACTTTGCTGAGTGCTGCGTCCAACCCCATGCCGGCTTCGACGCACACCAGCATCAGGTCGGCCGCATCGGGGAAGTTCTCGAAGATCTCACGCCGGCGGGCACGGATCGCCAGCCGAAGGACCAGGTTGGGCAGGTAGCTGGCCACCAGCGCAGCCATCAGAACCTTCATCAGCAGGCCCAGGGCGGACGAAGCGCCGCCCGTGCGCAGTGCGAAGAAGGCAAGGGCGGCCAGCGCCAGCGGCAGCAGGGTCTTGAGGCCGAAATAGATGAGCGGCGCATCCGGATGGCGGATGCCGGCCTGCAGGAAACGTTGGCGCAGTGGAGTGATCTCGCCCTCGCCGGTCGGCGAGGAAAGCTGGGCCAGCGGCCCGACCAGTTTGACCATCGTCTCGGTCCAGGCCGAGGCGGGCCTGTGCTGTGGCTCGACCAGCGCACGCACGCGTTCTTCACCACGTGTCGGCATGAGCCAAAAGAACACGCCTACAACCGTCAGCGTCACGGCGAGAAACACCAGGATGGGGAAAATGTTCATCTCGATCTCCTGCAGCGTTAGACGCGAATGCGGACCAGGTAGCGCAGCAGCACGATGCCCACCGTCATCATCACCGCCATGATCTTGAGCATCATTTGGCCTATGGGGTCGGTCCAAAGCGGCGACATGAATTCGGGATTGAAGCTGCTGAGCAGCAGCGCCAGCCCGAAGGGCATAAGGCCCAGAATCCAGGCCGACAGTCGGCCTTCGGCTGACAACACCCGCACCTTCGACAGCAGCTTGTGGCGCTCGCGCACCAGGCGGCTCAAGTTGGTCAGCACTTCGGTCAGGTTGCCGCCCGAATCGCGCTGGATGAGTACCGCTACCACGAAATAGCGCAGGTCCGTGAGCGGCACCCTGTTGCCCAGGTTGTTCAGTGCCTGCTGCAGTGAGACGCCGAAGTTCACCTCTTCGCTGGCCAGGCGAAATTCGCCAGCGATGGGGTCAGGCATCTCCTCGCTGACCATCTGCATGCCGGTACCGAACGAGTGGCCCGCGCGCAGAGCACGGCCGATCAGGTCCAGCGCGTCGGGCAATTGCTGTTCGAAGCGGGCCAGCCGTTTGCCATGAAGGTACGTCAGGTAGAGCAGCGGTAGCGCGCCGCACGCCAGACCGATGGCGCAGGCAATCAGGAGTGGAAAGCGCAGTAGTGCATTGGCCGCCAACAATCCGGAGACGCCCAGCAACAGGCAACCCAGCATCAACTGCGAGGGGCTCCATTCCTTGCCCGACTGGCGGATCCAGGCTTCGATTCTTTGCGCACGTTGCAGCGAAAGCAGTGTGCGCTCCAGCAGGGAGAGATCTTCCGCGGACCGGTGCTTGAGTACGCGTGCCTTTGCACTGTCGTCGGCCTCTGTCAGCGCCTGAATCCGCTGCCTCAGGCGCTTGGCTTGCGGCCCATTTCGTCCTCTCCAGAACAAGTACAGGCCCTCGATCAGCATCAGCATGCTGACGAACACCAGCACCGCCAGCGGGATCAGCGTGTCCCCACCCATGTTGTTCAGCATCGCATTCCCCGGTTACTCGTAGTGGCGGCTTGGGTCGAACATTCCTTCCGGCAGCGGCACGCCGAATGCCTGCAGGCGCTCACTGAAGCGTGGGCGCACGCCGGTGGCGCGGAAGTGCCCCAGCACTTCGCCCTTGGGGCCAACGCCGGTCTGCTGGAAAGTAAAGATCTCCTGCATGGTGACCACGTCGCCTTCCATACCGGTGACTTCCTGGATGCTGGTGATCTTGCGCCGCCCGTCCACCATGCGCAGGACCTGCACCACCACACCGATGGCCGAGGCGATCTGCTGGCGCATCGCCTTGTGCGGCAGGTTCAGGTCGGCCATGCCGATCATGTTTTCCAGCCGGGCCAGCGCATCGCGGGGGGTATTGGCGTGGATGGTGGTGAGCGAGCCCTCGTGACCCGTGTTCATCGCCTGCAGCATGTCCACGGCCTCGGCGCCACGCACTTCGCCGATCACGATGCGGTCGGGGCGCATGCGCAACGCGTTGCGTACCAGGGCGCGCTGGCTGATCTCGCCACGCCCCTCGATGTTCATGGGGCGCGTTTCCAGCCGCACCACGTGGGGCTGCTGCAGCTGCAACTCGGCCGCATCCTCGATGGTGATGATGCGTTCGCTGGCCGGGATGTAGCCCGAGAGGATGTTCAGGAGCGTGGTCTTGCCGGCACCGGTGCCGCCGGAGATCAGCATGTTGATCTTGGCCTGCGACAGTGCCTCCAACAGCTGGGCCATCTGCGGCGTCAGCGTTTTCAGGTCGTTGACCAGGTTCTCCATCTTCAGCGGGATGCGCGCGAAGCGGCGGATGGACATCATGGCGCCGTCCAGCGCCACGGGCGGGATCACCGCGTTGACGCGCGAGCCGTCCGGCAGGCGTGCATCGACCATCGGGCTGGACTCGTCGACTCGCCGCCCCACCAGAGAGACGATCTTGTCGATGATGCGCAGCAGGTGCTTTTCGTCGGTGAAGCTGACGTTGGTCAGCTCCAGCTTGCCCTTGCGCTCCACATAGATCTGGTCGTAGGAGTTGACCAGAATGTCCGACACCGCGGAATCGGCCATCAACAATTCCAGGGGGCCGAAGCCCAGCATCTCGTGCTGGATGTCGCGGATCAGCGTGCGCCGCTCGCTTTCGTTGATGGCCTGCGGATCTTCCTGCAGCATGCGGCCGATCACGCTCGCAATCTCCTGCCGGAGCAGCTCGGGCTTGAGCGTCTCGAGTGCCGTGAGGTCGAACTGCTCCAGGAGCTTCACGTGCATGCGCTCCTTCAGCAACTTGTAGGCCTCCGAGAATCCCGGGCCGTTGAGGGGCGCGCCGGCGTCCTGCGGCTGCGATGCAGCGCGGGCGATCGGTTCGGCGGCAAGGCCTCCGAACCGGTCGCGAATGGAAGTGGCGGGCGTTTCCCGGAGCGCGTGCAATGGCATGGTGTTCTCCTTCAGGCGCGGCGGAACAGACGGCCCAGCAGGCTCGGGCTGCCTTCCTCTCGCGGGTTGATCCGCTGCGCCAGATCGTCCAGCGAGCGGCTCACCGGGTGCGATTTCGACAGGCTGGCCAGCGGCACCCCGCGGTTGATCGAGAGCGACACGTCGCGCGGCGCGTCGGGCAGGGTGTGCAGCTCCACATTGCCGAGCAGGCGACGCACCTCCGACAGTCCGATGTCGCTGTTCTTCTCCAGCCGATTGACGATGGCCTCTACCCGCGCCGGCGGATAGCCCAGCGACTGGAAGGCCTGCATCAGCTTGTTGGCGTTGCGCAGGTAGGGCAGGCCCGGCTGCAGCACCGCGAAGATGCGCTGTGCGCGGTCGAGCGCGCGAATCGACAGCGCGTTGAGCCCTAGCGGCAGGTCGACCAGCACGAAGTCGAACTGCGTGGCGGCCAGGCGCAGGATGGCGTCGATGTGCTCGGCTTTCACCTCGGCCGCGCGCGACAGGTCTTCGGGTGCTGCCAGGACGCTGAACCCGGCGTCCGCCTTGATCGTGCTGGCGGCCAGCAGGGAGGCGTCCAGCCGGTCGATGCTGCCGGCCAGGTCGGCAAGGGTGGTCGTGGCCTTCGCATCGCTGACAAAGGACAGGGCATCGCCGAACTGCAGGTTCAGGTCGATCAGCAGCACCCGCTGCTGGTCAGCCGCCAGAAGACAGGCCAGGTTGGAGGCGATGAAGGTGGCGCCACTGCCGCCCTTGCAGGGCACGAAAGCAATCACCTGGCCGGCACCGCCACTGTTCCTGCCGTCGCCTTTGGGGGCGGCCGGCTGGCGCGTTGCGATGCGGGCTGCTACGCGCGCCAGGGCGGCCTGCAGTGCCTCGGGCGGCACGGGCGAAGGAAGCACCTCTCGCACGCCGACGCGCATCGCCTGGAGCAGGAACTCCGGCGTCTGCCTGGCGCACATGAGCAGCACGGCGATCTCGGGGTGCGAGGACGTTACTTGCTCCACCAGTTCCAGCTCGTGCGGGTCGCAGCACATGCCGTCCACCAGCATGAGGTCGGGGCGCGACTGCTCTGCCACAGGCGCCATCCGGCTCTTGCCGCCCTCGAAGCTCTGCACCGAATGGCCTTGCGATTCGAGGCTGAGCTGCAGGTCTTGCAGGTGATGCGGATTGGGGGAGATGAGGGCAATTTTCATGATGGATTCCAGGTCTTCAGGGACAGATGGCGCCGCTGTGGGGGTCCTTGCGCATCACTTCGCGAGGCAGGTAGGTCGAGAACTTCGGCATGGGTATCAGCGGCGCCACTGCGCCTGCAATGGGAGAGATCCATTGATAGTCCAGGTCTTTGATTCCGACGGTGACGCCCTCGCAGGTGCTCGGGGTGCAGGCGACTCCGTCGGCCCTGGACCATTGGACCTCGATCTCCTCGATCTGAGGCAGCAACTGCTGCATTTGAGCCAGGACCTCGGCTTGCTTGGTCATGTCGTCGCAGACGGCGGCGTAGCGCGCGCCGTAGCGGGTGACTTCGCCGGCGGCGTTCCACGTGAAGAGCATTCGCGCGAAGTCCATGATGCCCAGGGCGAAGGTCAGGAAGATCAGTAGCCCGAGCGCGAACTCGATGGTGGTGGCGCCTGCACAGCATCGGCGACGAGGCATTGTGGCGGGCTTCATGTGGGCGCCCTCATCGTGGCGGTGATAGGTGGAAACGACAGGATGCCGCCCAGCGACACGCCGAATGCGCCACTGACCATCGGCTCGAAGGTATAGCCAGTGATGCGCACCGTCACCGTCTGGAAGATGGGGGCCGTGCCGGTTGGCTGCCAGGTGCAGCAGGTGTCCGCCGGCACGTTGGCCAGTGTCAGGTTGCTCACCAACGGCTTGTCGCCGGCCGTGAGGTTGCCGTAGACCATCAGGTTACGTGCCTGCTCGACGTGGGTACCGGGAGGGTGCACGGAAAGATAGCGAGCTGCGTCGCGCACGCTCTTGACCAGTGCGTGGTACTCGTACATGGCGCGGCCGAACTCGGTCGTGATGAAGGTGAGCAGCAGCAGGAGCGGAATGATCAGGGCCAGCTCGATCAGTGCGGCGCCGTGCTGCTGCTTGCGAGTGCGGTGGGGGCAGTTGCTGTGCATGGCTCACCTCACCAGCACTGGAACCAGCGGACCCGCGGAGCCGCCGGCGAGCCCGCTGGTGGTGCAGGGGCTGAACAGCGTGCCGGCATTGCCGAGGTACTCGAGGTTGACGTCGCCCATGGGAATTTCCAAGGGCTGCAGCATCAGCATGCAGGCGTAGTCGATCACCTGATTGCCGTTGTTGATCACCGGCACCAGCACGACGCGCCGGTCATGGCCGTATTGCTTGTGCCCGCCGGTGGTATCCCCGGGCGCGGCCAGCTTCTGGAAGCTGTTGAGCTTCAGCCCGGTGATGTTCTCGCAGTCCTTGATCGCCGCGGTGGTGTTGCCGCAGGAGGCGAATGCTGCGCGCTTGGCCAGGAAGTTCGAGAAGGCGTTGGCCTGATCGGGCCAACTCGTCGGGGTATAACTGAAGCCGGTGTAGTCGGGCCGATGCTCAGCCGGGTTCGCACTGTTCTTGTAGATGCCGAAGCGGTAGTTCCAGTCGTCCGCCACGGCCGTTTGGACCCCCGGCGTACCCAGCGTGTCGCCCACTTCGGTGCCGCAGAAGCCGTTGAGCTCCTTCACCGTCTCCGACGCGCTGTTGGAGCCATCCAAGTTGGCCCAGCCGATGTAGCCGTTGGTCGGGTTGCCGTTGAGCAGCTTGACCCATTGGCCCACCGCCATCCCGTAGTGCGGTGCGGTGGCGCCAGCTGCCGGCTTGAAGGCCACCGGAATGGGACAACTGGTCTGGGCGTTGGTGCGGGTGGCGATCGCCTTGGCTGCGACCGTGCCCGTGGCGGGAATGATCGCGTCCCCGGAGAACGAATTCATGGCCTTGAGCAGCCAGAGGCCGATGTTGGCTTGGGCGTGGGCGCACTGTGCGTAGTGCGCCAGTGTCGGCGTCTCGGTGGCGACGTAGTCCTTGTCGCGGAAGGTGATGTCGGCCTCCACGATCTGGCCTTGCCCCGACCAATCGGCCGATTGCAGATTGACGGAATTGGCGTTGCCCGCCGCCATGCCGGACGCTCTGGCTCTGACGATGGCGGTGCTGCTGCGGTCCAGTTCGGCCGCTGCCGACAGGGCGCAGGCATCGAGCGCCGTCTGCAGCTCGCCGCGCACGACGAACATGCGCCCGACGTCCAATGCGATCCCCATGAACCCCAGCAGGAAGAGAAGCATCAGGGCAGTGGTGATGATGTAGGCGCCGCGTTGCCGTTGCGCGCGCGTCGGACGGCGCGAGAAGCTGAAGCGCCATGCGAGCTCGGGCGCAGGCCTATGCATTGCCATTTTTGCTCCAGATGTATTTGGCTGAGGGTTCGTCGATAAGCGGCGCCGTGACCGGCGCCGCTGCTCAGACGGCGTGGATCAGGTCGTCGGGCATGTGCCGGTCTTGAGGCAGGTGCCCACCTTGGTGATCCAAGCCGTGAAGTCGGTGCCCGCAAGGCCCTGCAGGCCGAGGATCAGAGCCAGTGAAACTACGGCAACGATCAGCGCGTACTCGATGATCTGAGCGCCTTCGTCTTCACGATGGAAGTTGCGAGCGGATTGCAGAAATGCGTTCATGGAAAACTCCTCTTGAGTTGATTGGCTGACACGAAAACTTGATAGACGGCCACGCGGATAGCGCGGCTGGAACTAGGAATTTGATTGGGGTTCGTGGCTCGATACGTCATCCTCCTTTCGTCACCGGCCGCCGCCGTTGCCATCGCCGCCACCGATGGATCCACCGATGTTGATGACGTTGACGGCGGGCGGGGGCGTTTGAAAACTCTGCTGGTAGCGAAGCATGGTTTCGTGCGCAGCCATGCCATCCAGACTGGGCGCGGGCCCGGGGTTGTCGATGGCGGCATTCGGGTTGATGGTCATCTGCCGCTTCGCATTGCGCAGCGCTTCGCCGAAGTGCTGGTCGTAGTTGGGCGTCATCGTGTTGCAGCCAGCCAGCGAGAGCAGGGGCGCGATGATCAAGGCTGTCAGGGTTCGGGTCATGGCACTTCCTCTTGCTTGTCTGTTCACTGGTCCGTACGACCGGGCGTCGGGGCGGCGCGATAGGGGGCGGGCACGGCTTCTGCTGTCGGTGGCTGTGCTGGCGTCAGGCTCTCGAGGCTGCCGTTGAGATAGACCTCGGCGCGCGTGGGCACCACATGGTTGTCGGTGGGCACGCGGACCTCGCCGGCCAGCGGACGCACCAGGCGCGGCGTGACGACGAACATCAGTTCGGTCTGGTCAGTCTGGAACTCCGTGCTGCGGAACAGCGCGCCCATCACCGGCACTTCGCCCAGACCCGGGAATCGCTTGATGGCTTCGGTGACGTTGTTCTTGATGAGGCCAGCGATGACCAGACTCTGTCCGTCGTTGAGCTGTACGGTGGTGTCGGCGCGCTGCACCCGCATCGACGGAAGCACGGCGGTGACGCCGTTGACCGCGGTGAAAGGTGAGCCCGTCTGCATCAGGTCCGACACCTCCGACACCAGCTTGAGGCTGACACGGCCATCGCCCAGCACGATGGGGGTGAACTTGACGCCGACGCCGAATTCCTTCTCCTCGAGCGTGATGGTGCTGGTGCCCGTGCCGGCGGCCGGCGCTTGCGACACGGGAATGAAGATCTTTCCGCCCGACAGGAAGCTGGCCTGCTGGCCGCTGATGGCCATGATGTTGGGCTCGGCCAGCACGCGCACCAGGCCGTCGTCCTTCTGGCCGTCCACCCGCACGGCGTAGCGGCCGACCTTCAGGGCTTCCACCAGCCCGGCGCCGCCGCTGAGGAAGTCGCTGATCAAGGAGTAGTTGTATCCGCCGCCGGAGCTGGCGCGGAAGGCGCCCACGCTGGCGCCGAGCCGGTCGAGCAGGGTCTTGCTGACCTCGGCGATCTTGACTTCCAGCATCACCTGGTGGGACGAGCCCACCCGCAGCAGGTTGACGATGCGCTTGCTGTCTCCGCCGTAAGCCAGAGCCAGGTTCATCAGGTCGTCCAGGCGCTGGGCGCTGCTGATCTGTCCGGCCAGCACGATGCTCTTGTCGGCGCTGAGCACGCGCACGCCACGCTCTTCAGGCAGCAGTTCGCGCAGCTTGCCCTGCAGCGCGCTGGCGTCCACGGTGACGACGACGTCCTTGATGTAGCAGGCGCCCGAGGCATCCTGCAGCACCACGTTCATCGTTCCGGCCTGGCGGCCCCGGAAAAACAGGTCGGTGGGGCTGAGCAGCATGACCTCCACGTCGGCCATGCCCTGCGATGCCTGTGCGCCTTGTGGCGTGGCTGCGCCTTGGCGCGCGGTCCCGGCCTGGCCGCTGACGATCACCCGCGTGGCGCGCTGCTTGAGCGGTATCACGGCGGACTTGCCCAGGACCACCTGGCTGGGTTCGTCGTCAGGCACGATGCGTGTGCAGCGCTGGCTCTGCGACACCACGGGCGCAGGTGCTGCGGGGGCTGCCGCAGCTGCGGCAGGTGCAGCAGGCGTGGCGGGGGCGGCGGCTTGGGCTCGCACGGCCACCGGCGCTGCAAGAGCGGCGGAAAGCGCGAGCATTCGGAAGCAATGTGTGTTCACGTGCGTGGCTCCGGCAGCGGGTTAGAAACAGTTCAGCGTGCGCTGGGCGTGAATGACTTCGACGCATTCCGAGGAGCGCACCGGCGTCGCACGGTTGCGTGGGGCCTGCGGCTTCGCGGCGGCAGGTGCCGCTGGGGCGGCGGTGGACACGGGTTGCAGCTGCTTCAGGCCCCACAACTCGTCCTTGGTCATGCCCTTGGTCGCGACCATCTTCTTGTCCATCTGATTGCGCAGCACAAGAGACAGAGTGCCCACGCTGCGCGCCAGATCGAGCTTCTCGGCATCTTCGAGCGACAGCTCCAGCGTGACTGCATTGACGACCTTGGGTTTCGTGTCGTCGCGACTGGCCTCCTGCGCCACGGCCAGTACCAGCACGTGCTCGAGCACGGTCTTGCTGATCTGGCGCGGCTCTTCGCCCTTGGATACGGTCTGCTGCGCGCTGACCACGACGTCGACGTAGTTGCCCGGCAACGCGAAGCCCGCCACGCCCACCACATCGTTCACGCGAACGGTCATGGCGCGCTTGCCTTCGGCGATCACCGCGGACAGGCCGCCCTGGGTACCCACCGGCGCCAGCTTGCCGTCGAGGATGGGTTCGCCGCGCAGCACGGCCGTGCGCAAGACTCGGTCCTCGACTTCCTTGATGTCGCGGAACGCGCCCGCGGGGATCGAAGCGCTGGGCCAGTCGACGGTGCTCAGCATCTGCGCGTTCAGGCGGTTGCCCAACTGGACGTCGACCGAGGCGACCACGACCTTGTTGGAGGCGATGCCGCTTTGCCGCCCCACCCAGTTGGCCGCATACACCGCGGCCGCCAGGCCGAGCATCACGGCCAGGGCCATGAAAGCAAGGGCTTTGAGGTTTCTCATGAGGTTTTCTCCTTCAGGCGTAGCCGATCTGGCGAGCCACCACGTAGCTGATCGTTCCTGCGGCGATGGCCATGCCGTAGGGCAGCTTTCCGACTGATTGCTTGAGGGCGGCCGGGCTGGCCGGCCGCGTTCCGGTGGTCGCGGTCAGCATCAGCTGGCCGGCCATGTCGCGCAGGCTGTGCGCCAGACGGCCCAGCAGCCGGTGCGTCAGCACATGGCCGATGGCGAACAGCCCGCCGGCCAGAAAGACCCAGAGCACGGCCATGGGCGTTTCGGACAGGCCCAGGAAGGCACCGGCCATGGCCATCAGCTTGACGTCGCCGGCTCCCATCACACGCAGCATGTACAGCGGCAGCATCAGCAGCAGGCCGGTGCACAGGCCGCCGAAGGCCCACCAGAAGCCGGCGTGCGCGGAAAAGGGAACGATGGCGCTGTAGATCAGCGCGAAGGTGGCACCGCCGTAGGTCAGGCCGTTGGGGATGCGCATGCTCAGGCAGTCCCTCCATGCGCCGGCGATCAGCAGGGCGAAAAGCACCGCGGTGCGGGGGTCCACCAGCAGCATTCGCAGCAGATCGAGGAGGGCGCCGAACTCGCTCATGAATTACATCCAAAGAATTCAGATGTAAGCCAATGTATTAACGAGAAGGTGCCCACGCATGAGCGCGCCGTCCTTTTTTGAGGGCGGACGGATGCCCTGGAGATGGCGAGGGAGGCGGGACATTTGTCCCGGGACGCGGGCCCGGTGGCGGCTCGCGATCAGGCGCTCAGCTCATGCCGGCGCCTGGGCTTCAGGCCGCTGCCTCGAGCCCGCTCCTGAAGTGCTCATGCATGCGCGCAGCCGCGGCCTTCGGGTCGCGCGACTTCAGCGCGGCCACGATCGCGCGGTGCTCGGCCAGCGATTCCTCGATGCGGCCGCTCTTGAGCAGCGAGTTGTGGCGGTTGAGCTTCATCACCTTGCGCAGGTCGGCCACCATCTGGTCGCGCCAGCGGTTGTTTGCCAGGGCCAGCAGCTTCATGTGGAAGCGCTCGTTGATGGCAAAGAACAGGTCGCGATCCACCTTGCCCGGCTTGGCAGCGGCTTCCAGCTCGGCATGCAGCGCTTCCAGCTCGGCCAGTTGCGCCGGCGTGGTGCGTTCAGCCACCACGGCGGCCGCGTCGCTCTCCAGCAGGCTGAGCAGGTGGTAGACGTCGGCCAGGTCTTTCTCCGACACCTCGGTCACATAGGCGCCGCGGCGCATCTTCATGGTGACCAGGCCCTCGGCCGCCAGCACCTTCAGCGCTTCGCGCAAAGGCGTGCGGCTGATGCCGTATTCCTCGGCGATCTTGAGCTCGTCGATCCAGCTGCCGGGCTCGAGCTCGCGCTTGAAGATGCGCTGGCGCAGCAGTTCGGCCACCTCTTCGTACAAGGCGCGGGGAGTCAGGGTGAGAGCGGACATGGAACCGGAATGTACCTCAAAAATCTCATTTTGAATTCATAATTATGAATGTTAGACTACGCAACATTGATGACCGGCCCCGTACTTTCTTGCCTGGTCCTTCCCTCTTCGAGCCGAGCCCTTTGCCATGAGCACCAAACCAGAACCGAAATTCCAAACCGCCGACCTGCAGGCCTGGGCCAAGGCCGCCGCCAAATCCGCGCCGGGGGGCAATGTCGAAGCGCTCGACTGGATCACGCCCGACGGCATCGCCGTCAAGCCGCTGTACACGGCGGCTGACCTGCAGGGGCTGAAGTACGCCGACACGCTGCCCGGCTTCGAGCCCTACCTGCGCGGCCCGCAGGCCACGATGTACGCGGTGCGCCCCTGGACCATTCGCCAGTACGCGGGCTTCTCCACCGCCGAGGAGTCCAACGCCTTCTACCGCAAGGCACTGGCCGCGGGCGGCCAGGGCGTGAGCGTGGCCTTCGACCTGGCCACCCACCGCGGCTACGACTCCGACCACCCGCGCGTGACCGGCGACGTGGGCAAGGCCGGCGTGGCCATCGACAGCGTGGAGGACATGAAGATCCTGTTCGACCAGATCCCGCTGGACAAGGTGAGCGTGTCCATGACCATGAACGGCGCGGTGCTGCCGGTGCTGGCGGGCTACGTGGTGGCGGCGGAAGAGCAGGGCGTGTCGCAGGACAAGCTCAGTGGCACCATCCAGAACGACATCCTCAAGGAGTTCATGGTCCGCAACACCTACATCTTCCCGCCCCAGCCGAGCATGCGGATCATCGGCGACATCATCGAGTACACGGCGAAGAACATGCCGAAGTTCAACTCGATCTCCATCAGCGGCTACCACATGCAGGAGGCTGGCGCCAACCAGGCGCTGGAACTGGCCTTCACCCTGGCCGACGGCAAGGAGTACGTGAAGACCGCGCTGGCCAAGGGCCTGGACGTGGACGATTTCGCCGGGCGCCTTTCGTTCTTCTGGGCCATCGGCATGAACTTCTATCTGGAAGTGGCCAAGATGCGCGCCGCGCGCCTCTTGTGGTGCCGCATCATGAAGGAGTTCGAGCCGAAGAACCCCAAGAGCCTGATGCTGCGCACGCACTGCCAGACCTCGGGCTGGAGCCTGACCGAGCAGGACCCGTACAACAACGTGGTGCGCACCACCATCGAGGCCATGGCAGCCGTGTTCGGCGGCACCCAGAGCCTGCACACCAACGCGCTGGACGAAGCCATTGCGCTGCCCACCGAGTTTTCCGCGCGCATCGCCCGCAACACGCAGCTCATCATCCAGGAAGAGACGCACATCACCAACGTGATCGACCCCTGGGCCGGCAGCTACATGATGGAGAAGCTGACGCAGGACATGGCTGACGCAGCCTGGGCCATCATCGAGGAAGTCGAGGCCATGGGCGGCATGACCCGCGCGGTCGATTCCGGCTGGGCCAAGCTCAAGATCGAGGCGGCGGCTGCCGAGAAGCAGGCGCGCATCGACTCGGGCAAGGACGTGATCGTGGGCGTCAACAAGTACAAGCTCGCCAAGGAAGACGAGGTCGAGATCCTGGAAGTGGACAACGTCAAGGTGCGCGAGCAGCAGGTGGCACGCCTTGCCAAGATCCGTGCGGCGCGCGACAGTGCCAAGGTGCAGGCCGCGCTCGATGCGCTCACGCAGGCCGCCGAGTCGGGCCAGGGTAACCTGCTCGACCTGAGCATCCAGGCGGTGCGCCTGCGCGCCACGGTGGGCGAGGTGTCCGACGCACTGGAAAAGGTTTTCGGGCGCCATCGCGCCGATACGCAAAAGGTGACGGGTGTGTACGCAGCTGCCTATGACTCGGCCGAAGGCTGGGACAAGTTGAAGACGGAGATCGACGCGTTCGCGGCCGAGCAGGGCCGCCGTCCGCGCGTGATGATCTCCAAGCTCGGCCAGGACGGCCACGACCGCGGCGCCAAGGTGGTGGCCACGGCCTTCGCCGACCTGGGCTTCGACGTGGACATGGGCCCGCTGTTCCAGACCCCGGAAGAATGCGCGCGCCAGGCCATCGAGAACGACGTGCATGCCGTGGGCGTCTCCACGCTGGCCGCGGGCCACAAGACGCTGGTGCCGGCCATCATCAGCGAGCTGAAGAAGCAGGGCGCCGACGACATCATCGTGTTCGTGGGCGGCGTGATTCCGCGCCAGGACTACGACTTCCTGTACGAGGCGGGCGTCAAGGGCATCTACGGCCCGGGCACGCCCATTCCCGCCAGCGCCAAGGACGTGCTGGAGCAGATCCGCGCGGCGACCAGCGCCTGAGAAACCAAGTGGCCGACCTCACATCACGGTTGTCGCTTCAGCCGGTTTCGCAGGATGACTTCGAAGCCATGCTGGCCCTGCGCATCGATGCCATGCAGCCGAGCCTGGAGCGGGTGGGCCGCTTCAGTGCGCAGAGTTCGCGCGAGCGGCTGGCGGCCAGCTTCGCCGTGCAGCACATGCATCACATCGTGTTCGACGGCGACAAGCGCATCGGCTTCATTTCGCTCAAGCCCGAAGGCGATGACGCGCTTCGGCTCGATCACCTGTACCTGCGCACCGGCTGCCAGGGCCTGGGCATCGGCGAATGGGCGCTGAACTGGGCCAAGGCGCAGGCGCGGCAGCAGGGCAAGGACATCCTGGTCACCACGCTGGTGGAAAGCGATTCCAACCGCTTCTACCTGCGCCACGGTTTCGAGAAGGAGGGCGCCGACGGCGTCGACGTGCACTACCGCTGGCGCGTGAGCGCGGAGGGTGTGTGCTGAGCACGGTGGCCGCATTGCAGCAGGGCATCGAGGCGGGCGAGGGCATGGCCCAGCGCCGCGCCATTGCCAAGGCCATCACGCTGCTCGAATCGACCCGCGCGGACCACCGCACGCAGGGCGACGAACTGCTCACCGCGCTGCTGCCGCGCACCGGCCATTCGTTCCGGCTCGGCATCTCCGGCGTGCCGGGCGTGGGCAAGTCGACCTTCATCGAGGCGCTGGGGCTGCATCTCATCGAGCAGGGGCACCGCGTGGCGGTGCTCACCATCGACCCGTCCTCCACCGTGTCGGGCGGCTCCATCCTGGGCGACAAGACGCGCATGGAGCGCCTGTCGGTGCACGAGCGTGCCTACATCCGGCCCAGCCCGTCCAGCGGCACGCTGGGCGGCGTGGCCGAGAAGACACGCGAGGCCATGCTGGTGTGCGAGGCCGCAGGCTACGACGTCGTCATCGTCGAGACGGTGGGCGTGGGCCAATCGGAAACCGCCGTCTCCGGCATGACCGACATGTTCGTGCTGCTGCAGCTGCCCAACGCCGGCGACGACCTGCAGGCCATCAAGAAGGGTGTGATGGAGCTGGCCGACCTGGTGGCGATCAACAAGGCCGACCTGGACCCCGACGCCGCCACCCGCGCGCGGGCGCAGATCACCTCCGCCCTGCGCCTGTTCGGGCACCACGGCAACCCCGACCATGCCGCGGCCATGCACGATGCGGCCACCGGCGCTGAACTGGCGCAGTGGACGCCGCAGGTGCTGCAGCTGAGCGCGCTTACTGGCACGGGCGTCGCCGACTTCTGGCGCGCGGTGTCGCGCTTCAAGGCCATCCAGTCCGCCAACGGGCGCCTGGCCCTGCGCCGCGAGAAGCAGTCGCTGGCCTGGATGTGGGAGCGCATCGACGCCGGCCTCAAGCAATCCTTCAAGCAGCATCCGCAGGTGCGCGGCCTGCTGCCCCAGCTTTCGCGGCAGGTGGCCGACGGCCAGCTGCCTGCATCGACCGCCGCACGCAATCTGCTGGCGGCGGCAGCAAGCGGCGGCTAGTCCCGCTGCTTCGCTGCTCACGCACACAAGACTTCCAACGTTTTCTTTCCGAAAGACATCATGCAAGACCTCATCGACGAACTCGAGAAACGTCGCGACCAGGCCCGCCTGGGTGGCGGCCAGAAGCGCATCGACGCGCAGCACGCCAAGGGCAAGCTCGCCGCGCGCGAGCGCATCGAGCTGCTGCTGGACGACGGCACCTTCGAGGAATGGGACATGTTCGTCGAGCACCGCTGCACCGACTTCGGCATGGCCGACAACAAGATTCCCGGCGACGGCGTGGTCACCGGCTACGGCATGATCAACGGCCGCCTGGTGTTCGTGTTCAGCCAGGACTTCACCGTGTTCGGCGGCGCGCTGTCCGAAGCGCATGCCGAGAAGATCTGCAAGGTGATGGACCAGGCCATGAAGGTCGGCGCCCCGGTGATCGGCCTGAACGATTCGGGCGGCGCCCGCATCCAGGAAGGCGTGGCGTCCCTCGGCGGCTATGCCGACGTGTTCCAGAAGAACGTGCTGGCCTCGGGCGTCGTGCCGCAGATCAGCATGATCATGGGCCCCTGCGCCGGCGGCGCGGTGTACTCGCCCGCCATGACCGACTTCATCTTCATGGTTCGCGACAGCTCCTACATGTTCGTGACCGGCCCCGAAGTGGTGAAGACCGTCACGCACGAGGAAGTCACGGCCGAGGAACTGGGCGGCGCGTCCACCCACACCACCAAGAGTGGCGTGGCCGACATGGCCTTCGAGAACGACGTCGAGGCGCTGATGATGCTGCGCCGCCTGTACAACTACCTGCCGCTCAACAACCGCGAGAAGCCGCCCGTGCGCCCCAGCGGCGACCCGGCCGACCGCGCCGAGATGTCGCTCGACACGCTGGTGCCAGACAACCCGAACAAGCCCTACGACATGAAGGAGCTGATCGTGAAGGTGGTCGACGACGGCGACTTCTTCGAACTGCAGCCCGACTACGCGAAGAACATCGTCATCGGCTTCGCCCGCATGGAAGGGCAGACGGTGGGCATCGTGGCCAACCAGCCGCTGGTGCTGGCCGGCTGCCTGGACATCAAGAGCTCCATCAAGGCAGCGCGCTTTGTGCGCTTTTGCGATGCCTTCAACATTCCGGTGGTCACCTTCGTCGACGTGCCCGGCTTCATGCCCGGCACCAGCCAGGAATACGGCGGCATCATCAAGCACGGCGCCAAGCTGCTGTACGCATATGCCGAGTGCACCGTGCCCAAGATCACCGTCATCACCCGCAAGGCCTACGGCGGCGCGTACGACGTGATGGCCTCCAAGCACCTGCGCGGCGACGTCAACCTGGCCTGGCCGCGCGCCGAGATCGCGGTGATGGGCGCCAAGGGCGCGGTGGAGATCATCTTCCGCGAAGACAAGAACAACGCCGAGAAGCTCGCCGCCCGCGAGGCCGAGTACAAGGCCCGCTTCGCCAACCCCTTCGTGGCCGGTGCACGCGGCTACATCGACGACGTGATCCTGCCGCACGAAACGCGTAAGCGCATCTGCCGCAGCCTGGTGATGCTGCGCGACAAGAAGCTCGACAACCCCTGGCGCAAGCACGGGAACATTCCCCTGTAAGGCGCGGAGAAAAAGAAAATGTTCAAGAAGATCCTCATTGCCAACCGCGGCGAGATCGCCTGCCGCGTGATTGCAACGGCCCGCAAGATGGGCATCAAGACCGTGGCGGTCTATTCCGATGCCGACAAGGAAGCCCGCCACGTCGAGCTGGCCGACGAGGCCGTGCACATCGGCGCCGCGCCCTCGCGCGAGTCGTACCTGCAGGCCGACCGCATCATCGCCGCCTGCAAGGCCACCGGTGCGGAAGCCGTGCATCCGGGATACGGCTTCCTGTCGGAAAACGAAGCCTTCGCCAAGAAGGTGGAGGAAGAGGGCATCGCCTTCATCGGCCCCAAGCACTATTCGATCGCGGCCATGGGCGACAAGATCGCCTCGAAGAAGCTCGCGAACGAAGCCAAGGTCAACACCATCCCGGGCTGGAACGACGCCATCGAATCGGCCGAGCGCGCGGTGGAGATCGCCAAGGACATCGGCTACCCGGTGATGATCAAGGCCAGCGCCGGCGGCGGCGGCAAGGGCCTGCGCGTGGCCTTCAACGACAAGGAGGCGCTGGAAGGCTTCACCGCCTGCCAGAACGAAGCGCGCAACAGCTTCGGCGACGACCGCATCTTCATCGAGAAGTTCGTCGAGCAGCCGCGCCACATCGAGATCCAGGTGCTGGGCGATGCGCATGGCAATGTCGTCTACCTGAACGAGCGCGAGTGTTCGATTCAGCGCCGCCACCAGAAGGTCATCGAAGAAGCACCATCGCCCTTCATCAGCGAGGAAACGCGCAAGGCCATGGGCGAGCAGGCCGTGGCGCTGGCCAAGGCAGTGAAGTACCAGAGTGCGGGCACGGTGGAGTTCGTGGTCGGCAAGAACCAGGACTTCTACTTCCTGGAAATGAACACCCGCCTGCAGGTGGAGCACCCGGTCACCGAGTGCATCACCGGCCTGGACCTGGTGGAACTGATGATCCGCGTGGCCGCCGGCGAGGAGCTGCCGATCACGCAAGCCGACGTGAAGCGCAACGGCTGGTCCATCGAGTGCCGCATCAACGCCGAAGACCCGTTCCGCAACTTTCTGCCTTCCACCGGCCGGCTGGTGAAGTTCCAGCCGCCCAAGGCCGACATGTTCGCGGCCGACACGCAGCACCTGGGCGGCGTGCGCGTCGACACCGGCGTGTACGACGGCGGCGAGATCCCCATGTACTACGACTCGATGATCGCCAAGCTCATCGTGCACGGCAAGGACCGCAACGACGCCATCGCGAAGATGCGCGAGGCGCTCAACGGCTTCGTGATTCGCGGCGTGAGCAGCAACATCCCGTTCCAGGCGGCGCTGCTGGCGCATCCCAAGTTCGTGTCGGGCGAGTTCAACACCGGCTTCATCGCCGAGCATTACGCCAAGGGCTTCCATGCGGAAGACGTGCCGCACAGCCAGCCCGATTTCCTGCTGGCGCTGGCCGCCTTCATGCACCGGCGCTACCGTGCCCGCGCTTCGCGCATCAGCGGCCAGCTGGAAGGCCACGGCGTGAAGATCGGCGAGAAGTTCGTCGTGGTCACCGTCGATGCGCAGGGCCAGCAGCATCACACCGACGTGTCGGTCACCGACTTCCAGAACGGCACCGGCTCCAGCGCCGTGACGCTGAATGGCAAGACCTACCGCATGAGCAGCGACGCGTCGCTGGGCGCGGTGGTGGTCACCGGCCTGGTCAATGACCAGCCCTTCACCGCACAGGTGGAGCGCGGCGCGGGCAAGAACCCGCTGGCCCTGCGCGTGGCGCACAACGGCACGCAGGTGGAAGCCATGGTGCTGTCGCCGCTGGGCGCCCGCCTGATGAAGCTGATGCCCTACAAGGCACCGCCGGACCTCAGCAAGTTCCTCATGTCGCCCATGCCCGGCCTGCTGGTCGAAGTGTCGGTTCAGCCGGGCCAGCAGGTGCAGGCCGGCGAGAAGCTGGCGGTGATCGAGGCCATGAAGATGGAGAACGTCCTGTTTGCCGCGCGCGACGGCGTGGTGAGCAAGGTCTCGGCCGGCAAGGGCGAATCGCTCGCGGTGGACCAGGTGATCCTGGAGTTTGCTTGATGACGGTGGCCAGCGAAGTGACCCTGCACCGGCCGGTGAAGACTGCCCGCGCCGAAGGCCCGTGGTCGGTGGAGGCCGTGCAGGCCTTGCTCGACATGCCGTTCATGGACCTTGTGCACCAGGCGCAGACGGTGCATCGCCAGCACTTTCCCGAAGGCGACATCGAACTGGCGACGCTGCTGTCGGTGAAGACCGGCGGCTGCCCGGAGAACTGCGGCTACTGCCCGCAGTCGGCCGAGTTCGACACCGGCGTGAAGGCGCAGAAGCTGATGGAAGTCGACGAGGTGTTGCGTGCCGCCAAGGCCGCGCAGGACGCCGGCGCCACGCGCTTTTGCATGGGCGCCGCGTGGCGCGCGCCCAAGGACCGCGACGTGGAGAAGGTGGCGGCCCTCATCGAGGCCGTGAAGGGTCTGGGCATGCAGACCTGCGCCACGCTGGGCATGCTGGAGCCGCACCAGGCCCAGGCGCTCAAGAGCGCGGGGCTGGACTACTACAACCACAACCTGGACACCGCGCCCGAGTACTACACCGACGTGGTGCAGACCCGCCAGTACCAGGACCGGCTCGACACTCTGGCGGCGGTGCGCGCCGCCGGCATCAATGTCTGCTGCGGCGGCATCGTCGGCATGGGCGAGCAGCCGGTGCATCGGGCCGGGCTGATCGCGCAGCTGGCCAATCTCGATCCGTATCCGGAGTCGGTGCCCATCAACAGCCTGGTGCGCGTGCCGGGTACGCCGCTGGCCGATTCAGAGCCGGTCGATCCCTTCGAGTTCGTGCGCATGATCGCGGTGGCCCGCATCACCATGCCCAAGGCACGGGTGCGCCTGTCGGCAGGCCGCCAGCAGCTGGGCGAGGCCGTGCAGGCACTGTGCTTCATGGCCGGCGCCAATTCCATCTTCTATGGCGACAAGCTGCTGGTGACCGGCAACCCGGACGTGGAGGCCGACGTGCAGCTGCTGCGCAAGCTGGGCCTGCAGGCGCGCCGGACGCAGCAAGTCGAGGAGCCATGCGCATGACCACCACCACCACCACCACGAATCGTCCCTTCCAGGTGCTGGGCGTCCAGCAGATCGCCATCGGCGGGCTGGACAAGCTGCATCTTCGCCGCCTCTGGGTCGACATGCTCGGCCTGGAAATCACCGGCACCTTCAGGAGCGAGCGCGAGAATGTCGACGAGGACATCTGCGCCATCGGCCAAGGCCCCTTCAAGGTGGAAGTCGACCTGATGCAGCCGCTGGACGCCGACAAGAAGCCGGCGGTGCATGCCACGCCGCTCAATCACATCGGCCTGTGGATCGACGATCTGCCGGCGGCCGTGCAGTGGCTGACGGACCAGGGCGTGCGCTTTGCGCCGGGCGGCATCCGCAAGGGTGCGGCAGGCTTCGACATCTGCTTCCTGCATCCCAAGGCCAGCGAGGAGTTTCCGATCGCGGGCGAGGGCGTGCTGATCGAGCTGGTGCAGGCGCCGCCTGAAGTCACCGCAGCCTTCAAGGCCCTGGCGCTCAGGCCTTGATCGGTTTGCGCCGGGCCGCCTTGCCGCCGGATGATGGCGGCGGCTGCGGCGGCAGCATCGGCTGGTGCTCGCGCACCACGTTCAGGATGATCGATGTCGCGGTCTCGGTCAGCAGGCAGAACTTGCTGACCACCGCGTCCAGGTGGGCGACGTCTTCCACCGCGATCTCGAGCACCCAGCTGTCTTCTCCCGTCACGTTGTAGGCATTGACGCATTCGGGCGTCTGCTGCACCAGCTTGACGACCCGGTCGTAGTCGGCGCGGCCGACGCGGATGAGCGCGCGTATGCCGTAGCCCAGCCGGGTCAGGTCGACGGTCGCGCGGTAGCCGCTGATGATGCCGGCGGCCTCCAGCTTGCGAACGCGCTCGGTCACGGCCGGCTGGCTCAGGTGCACGCGGCGGCCGAGTTCGGCCATGCTCAGGCGCGCATCGGCCTGCAGTTCGGCCAGGATGCGGGTGTCGTGGGCGTCCAGTTCGGCATTCAAGGCGTTGGTCATAAATTTCCTTTGAATCGAAGGCATTTTGCGGCCACAACCGTTGACTCTGCATGGCTTGGTTCGCATCGCCTTCATACCATTTCCGGCCATGAACACCGCCATCGATCGCGCTTCTCCACGCTGGCCCGGGCGCACCTTGCCGCCCCTGGTGCTGCTGTGCCTGCTGGCCACCTGGGTGGTGTGGGGCTCGACCTACCTCGCCATCAAGTACGCCCTGCTGAGCTTCCCGCCCTTCGTGCAGATGGGCTCGCGCTTTCTGGTGGCTGGCCTCGTCCTGGCCGCGTGGATGCGCTGGCGCGGCGCGCCGTGGCCCGGCCGCGTTCAATGGCGCAACGCGCTGGTGGTGGGCGGCCTGATGCTCGGCGGCGGCATGGGCGGCGTTGCGCATGCCGAGCTGACGGTCGGTTCCGGCCTCGTGGTGGCCTTCATCGCCGTGGTGCCGCTGATGATCACGCTGCTCAACCTGTTCTGGGACATCTCGCCGGGGAAGTGGGAGTCCGCCGGCATTGCACTGGGCCTGGCGGGCGTGCTGATGCTGACGCAGGGCAGCGGCTTCCAGGCGTCGCCCGCGGGCCTGGTCGCCATCGCCGTGGCCTGCCTGAGCTGGTCCCTGGGCAGCGTGCTCAGCCAGCGCAGCCTGCCCCTGGCGCCGGGTGCCATGGGCTTCGCCAGCGAGATGATCTGCGGCGGCGTGGTGCTGATGCTGCTGTCGGTCCTGGCGGGCGAGGACTGGGCCTGGCCGCCCCAGCCGGTGGCGGCGGCCGCCTGGCTCTACCTGGTGGTGTTCGGTTCGCTCATCGCCTTCAACGCCTACATGGTGTTGCTCGCACGGGCACCGGCCTCGCTCGCGGCCAGCTACACCTTCGTCAACCCGGTGATCGCGATGCTGCTGGGCGTCGGGGTGGCGGGCGAAACGGTGACGCGCTTCGAGTGGTATGCGGTGGCCGTGGTGCTGGCCGGCGTGCTGCTGCTTTTGTGGCAGCGCCGAAGCTGAGCAAGCAGGCTCAGGCGCCGGGGCGGCGCCAGAAGGCGAGGGTGGCCGCCAGCGCCCACATGCCGGCTGCGCAGCCGCGATTGAGGTTGCGCAGGCTGCGGCGCGACAGCCAGCGCACGGCCTGCGTGCCGGCACCGGCGTAGGCCAGCATGATGCAGGTGTCCAGCAGCACGAAGATGGCGCCCAGCACCAGGTACTGCGGGCCTTGCGGCTGGGCCGTGTCGATGAACTGCGGCAGGAAGGCCGCGAAGAACAGCACCGACTTCGGGTTGGAGAGCGCCACCGTCAGGCTGCGCAGCAAGGCCGCGCGGCCCTGCGGTTCGGTGTCGGGCGTGGCCATGGCGGTCGCCACATCGGACGGCGGGCTGCGCCACAGCTTGATGCCCAGCCAGGCCAGGTAGACGACGCCGGCCACGCGCAGCGCGTTGAAAAGCCACTCGGAGGCCGCCAGCAGCGAGCCCAGCCCCAGCGCCACGGTGGCGATCACCACCGTGCTTCCCAGCGAGGCGCCCACGATGCCCCAGCGCGCACGGCGCATGCCGCCCGAGATGCCGTTGGACAGAGCCAGCAGCATGGTGGGGCCCGGGGTGACCGCCAGCACGAAGGAGGCGGCCGTGAAGATCAGCAGGGTGTCGGTGTTCAATTCTTGTCTCCGGAGGCAGGCAGGCGCGCCCGGGCCTTGGCCAAGGCGGCCTCGATCACGGCGCGCTTGCGTGCAGCCGCATCGTCGGCGGCAGCCGGCGACGCCTTGGCGTCAGCATTGCCGGATTGTGAGGGCGCCGAAGCGGTGGCGCCAGCAGCTCCAAGCCGTGCCTTGTGAATGCCGTAGCGCGCCCGCGCCGCCTGCGCCTGCTCGGCCGACCAGGCCTGCCAGCCGCTTCGTCCGGGCGTGGCAACCTCGAGCGAGATGCAATCGACCGGACAGACCGGAATGCACAGCTCGCAGCCGGTGCAATGCGCATCGATCACGGTGTGCATGCGCTTGTTGATGCCGACGATGGCGTCGGTGGGGCAGGCATCCAGGCACAGGGTGCAACCGATGCACCAGTGCTCGTCGATCACGGCCAGGGCGCGGGGGCCTTCCACGCCGAACTCGCTGCCCAGCGGCTTGGCCGGGCGGCCGGTGATGCGGGCCAGCCGGGCAATGCCTTCGGCCCCGCCGGGCGGGCATTGATGGATGTCCGCCTCGCCGCCGGCGATGGCCTGGGCGTAGCCGGCGCAGTCCGGATAGCCGCAGCGGGTGCACTGCGTTTGCGGCAGTGCGTCGTCGATGCGTGCGGCAAAGGAAGTCATCTCGGCGCTCAGCGCCGCGCCGCTGCCACCTTCTTGCGAGGGGTGGCTGTCGAGCTCTTGCGGGCCGCTGGCCGGCTGCCGGCGCGGATGGAGTCTTCGGAACTGGCCGAGGCACGGGCGCTGCGGTGCTTCTGCGGCTGGTCGTGCGCGGTGATGAATTCCTTGACCTGCGGATACACCAGGTCGCGCCAGCGCCGGCCGCTGAAGATGCCGTAGTGTCCGGCGCCCTTGACCTCGATATGCTTGCGGCTGTCGGCCTTCACGCCCGTGCACAGATCGTGCGCGGCCTCGGTCTGGCCCGAGCCGGAAATGTCGTCGAGTTCGCCCTCGATGGTGAGCAGGGCGCTGGTGCGGATGTCCTGTGGGCGCACGCGCTCGATGGCGCCTTCGGGGCTCCTCACGTCCCAGGTGCCGTGCACCAGCTCGAACTTCTGGAACACGGTGCGGATGGTGTCGAGGTAGTAGTCCGCGTCCATGTCAAGCACGGCGTTGTACTCGTCGTAGAACTTGCGGTGCGCCTCGGCGCTGGCGTCGTCGCCCTTGATCAGGTCCTTGAAGTAGTCGTAGTGGCTCTTGGCGTGGCGGTCGGGGTTCATCGCCACGAAGCCCGTGTGCTGCAGGAAGCCCGGATACACGCGGCGTCCTTCACCCGGGAAGCCGTGCGGCACGCGGTGGATGACGTTGTTCTCGAACCACTCGAAGCTCTTGTTCATCGCCAGGTTGTTCACCGCGGTGGGCGACTTGCGGGCGTCGATGGGGCCGCCCATCATGGTGAGCGACAGCGGGAGCTGCTCTCCCCGGCTGGCCATGAGCGAGACGGCGGCCAGCACCGGCACCGTGGGCTGGCACACGCTCATCACGTGGCAGTGGCCGTATTCGGACTGCAGGTGGCGGATGAAGTCCTGCACGTAGTTGATGTAGTCGTCCAGGCGGAATTCGCCCTCGGACAGCGGCACCATGCGGGCATTCTTCCAGTCGGTGATGTAGACCTTGTGGTCCTGCAGCATGGTGCGCACCGTGTCGCGCAGCAGCGTGGCGTAGTGGCCCGACAGGGGCGCCACGATCAGCACCACCGGTTGCGACTTGAGGATGGACAGCGTGTGCGTGTCGTCTGTGAAGCGCTTGAAGCGGCGCAGCTCGCAAAAAGGCTTGTCGAGCTCCACGATTTCCTGGATCACGACATCGTTGTCTTCGACCTTGACGGTCTTGATCTCGAACTCGGGCTTGACGTAGTCCTTGCCGAGCCGGTAGAGCAGGTCGTAGCCGGCGGAAACGCGCTGCGCCATGGGCATCTGGCTGAAGCCGGTGCCTGCGCCAAAGAGCTTGGAGGCGGCTTGGGCGAAGTCTGCAAACGGCTCCATGAGGGAGCGTTGCGCTTCGTAGAGTTGGTAGAGCATCGGGGAGACCTCGGTTCTTCTTCGCTGCAGTGCAATATATCAGTGGCCGAATGCCGCTTGCAGGCGAAAGTTCCCTATGTGACTGGGTACCAACGTCTCACCAAGTGAACGCGCCGGGGGCGCGTTCACTTGTTCACGAAATCAGAGGACCTTGGCGATGCTCTGGCAGACGTAGTCGATGTTCTTGCTGTTCAGGGCGGCCACGCACATGCGGCCGGTGTCGGTGCCGTACACGCCGAATTCGTTGCGCAGCTTCACCATCTGGTCCTTGGTCAGGCCCGAATAGCTGAACATGCCGATCTGCTGGGTGATGAAGCCCATGTCGCGGCTCACGCCGGCGGCCTTGAGGCCGTCGACCAGCTTCTGGCGCATGGCCTTGATGCGCACGCGCATTTCGGCCAGCTCCTTTTCCCAGAGGGCGCGGCGCTCGGGGTTGTTCAGCACGGCCGCCACCACGGCGCCGCCGTGGATCGGCGGGTTGCTGTAGTTGGTGCGGATGGCGATCTTCAGCTGCGACAGCACGCGCGCCGCTTCTTCCTTGTTCTCGCACAGCACCGACAGGGCGCCCACGCGCTCGCCGTACAGGCTGAAGCTCTTGGAGAAGGAGGTGGACACGAAGAAGGTCAGGCCGGCCGCCACGAACTTGCCGATGACCGCGCCGTCTTCGGCAATGCCGAAGCCGAAGCCCTGGTAGGCCATGTCCAGAAAGGGCACCAGGTGCTTGGCCCGCACCACGCCGATCACCTGGTCCCACTGGGCCGGGGTGAGGTCGTAGCCGGTCGGGTTGTGGCAGCAGGCGTGCAGCACGACGATGGTGCCGGCCGGGGCGGCGCCCAGGGCCTCGAGCATGCCGTCGAAGTTCACGCCCAGCTTTTCGGCGTTGTAGTAGGGGTAGGTCTCGACCGGGAAGCCGGCGTTGGTGAACAGCGCGCGGTGGTTTTCCCAGCTCGGGTCGCTGATCAGCACCTTGGCGTTCGGGTTGATCTTCTTGAGGAAGTCGGCACCGACCTTCAGGCCGCCGGTGCCGCCGATGGCCTGGATGGTGGCGATGCGGCCGGTGGCCACGGGTTCGCTGTCGGCGCCGAACACCAGGTTCTTCACCGCGCTGTCGTAGGCCGCGATGCCGTCGATGGGCAGGTAGCCGCGGGCGGTGGGGGCCTTGAGCATGTCCGCCTCGGCCGCCTTGACGCACTCCAGCAGGGGCAGCTTGCCGTTGTCGTCGTAGTACACGCCCACGCCCAGGTTGACCTTGTTCGGATTGGTGTCGGCAGCAAATTGCTCGTTGAGGCCAAGAATCGGGTCGCGCGGCGCCATTTCGACGGCGTTGAACATGGACATGGTGAAAAAGTCGGTTGGGATGGAGGGCACCCGGGCCGGTGGCCGGGCTTTCTTGCAACTGGCGGTCTGGGTTTAACCTATCCAGTTCCCTTGAATTTTACTGTTTGCCACCTACCTGATGCGGGAACACCCTATGTCCGAACTGCCTGAAGTCCTGCCCGCCTCGCCCGCCACCGGTTCCGTGGGCCCCGCCAAGCAGGGGGAGTTCGTCCAATTTCCCGACTCCCCCTTCGAGCTTTTCCAGCCCTATCCGCCCGCTGGCGACCAGCCCACGGCCATCGAGCAGCTGGTGGAAGGGGTGCGCGACGGCGAGGTGTTCCAGACGCTGCTGGGCGTGACCGGCTCGGGCAAGACCTACACCATGGCCAACGTGATCGCCCGCCTGGGGCGCCCGGCCATCGTGTTCGCGCCCAACAAGACGCTGGCGGCGCAGCTGTACAGCGAGTTTCGCGAGTTCTTTCCCAAGAACGCGGTCGAGTACTTCGTCAGCTACTACGACTACTACCAGCCCGAGGCCTACGTGCCGCAGCGCGACCTGTTCATCGAGAAGGACTCGTCCATCAACGAGCACATCGAGCAGATGCGACTGTCGGCCACCAAGAGCGTGCTGGAGCGGCGCGACACCATCATCGTGGCCACGGTGAGCGCCATCTACGGCATCGGCACGCCCGAGGACTACACCGAGATGCGGTTCATCCTGCGCCACGGCGACAAGATCGGCCAGCGCGACGTGATCGGCCGGCTGATCCGCATGCAGTACACGCGCAACGAGCAGGATTTCTCGCGCGGCACCTTCCGCGTGCGCGGCGACACCATCGACGTGTTTCCGGCCGAGCACAGCGAGCTGGCGATCCGCATCGAGCTGTTCGACGACGAGGTGGATTCGCTGCAGCTGTTCGACCCGCTCACGGGGCGCATCCGGCAGAAGATTCCGCGCTTCACCATCTACCCGTCCAGCCACTATGTGACGCCGCGCGACAAGGTGCTGAACGCAGTCGAGACCATCAAGCTCGAGCTGGACGGCCGCCTGAAGGAACTGCTGGCCGACGGCAAGCTGGTGGAAGCGCAGCGGCTGGAGCAGCGCACCCGCTTCGACCTGGAGATGCTGGCGGAAATCGGCCACTGCAAGGGCATCGAGAACTACACGCGCCACTTGTCGGGTGCCGCACCGGGCGAGCCGCCGGCCACGCTGACCGATTACATGCCCAAGGACGCGCTGATGTTCCTGGACGAGAGCCACCAGATGATCGGCCAGCTCAGCGCCATGTACAACGGCGACCGGGCGCGCAAGACCACGCTGGTGGAGTACGGCTTCCGCCTGCCTTCGGCGCTGGACAACCGGCCGCTCAAGTTCGCGGAATTCGAGCGCCGCATGCGCCAGTGCATCTTCGTCTCGGCCACGCCGGCCGACTACGAGAAGGAGCACGCCGGCCAGGTGGTGGAGCAGGTGGTGCGTCCCACCGGCCTGGTCGATCCTGAAGTCGAAGTGCGGCCGGCCACCCACCAGGTGGACGACGTGCTCCAGGAAATCCGCATCCGCGTCGACAAGAACGAGCGCGTGCTCATCACCACGCTGACCAAGCGCATGGCCGAGCAGCTCACCGACTACCTCACCGACAACGGTGTGAAGGTGCGCTACCTGCACAGCGACGTCGACACGGTGGAGCGGGTGGAGATCCTGCGCGACCTGCGCCTGGGCACCTTCGACGTGCTGGTGGGCATCAACCTGCTGCGCGAGGGGCTGGACATTCCGGAGGTGTCGCTGGTGGCCATCCTGGACGCCGACAAGGAAGGCTTCCTGCGCGCCGAGCGCTCGCTGATCCAGACCATCGGGCGGGCGGCGCGCAACCTCAACGGCAAGGCGATCCTCTACGCCGACAAGATGACCGACTCGATGAAGAAGGCCATCGGCGAGACGGAGCGCCGCCGCGAGAAGCAGCTGGCCCACAACGAGGCGCACGGCATCACGCCGCGCAGCATCGTCAAGCAGGTGCGCGACCTCATCGACGGCGTCTACAGCGAAAAGAGCGGCAAGGAAGCCGAGAAGCTCGAGCTGCAGCGCGCCAAGGTCGAGGACATGAGCGAGAAGGACATCTCGCGCGAGATCAAGCGGCTCGAGAAGCTCATGATGGAGCACGCCCGCAACCTCGAATTCGAGAAGGCGGCGCGGGTGCGCGACCAGCTGGCGCTGTTGCGGGAGCAGGCTTTTGGCGGCGCCGGCGGCGACAACATCGCCGTGCTCACGCCTGGGAAATAGTCGCCATTGAAAGTGCCCGAATCGGTCAATTGGGCCGATTGGGCCTTTCCCATCGGTGTTTACCCCGAGCGCCCCGGGGTTTCTGGTATACTTGACTCAATTACTCAACAACAAAAGAACTTCGCGATGAAGGGCCGGCTCCAACTCACTGGGTCTCCAGTGCCGCGGGAAGCCGGTTAGGGCGGAGACGAGCCACCGGAGTCACAAATTCCGGTGTGGTTTCAACGGTAAGCACATAAGGAGCTTGCGATGCGTCTCACTACCAAGGGCCGTTTTGCGGTCACGGCAATGATCGATCTGGCGCTGCGCCAGAACAGCGGTCCCGTCACGTTGGCTGCTATCAGCCAGCGTCAGCAGATTTCTCTTTCCTATCTCGAGCAGCTGTTCGGCAAGCTGCGCCGCCACGAGCTGGTCGAGTCGACCCGTGGCCCCGGGGGCGGCTATTCGCTGGGCCGCAAGGCTTCCGAGATCACGGTGGCCGACATCATCGTGTCGGTCGACGAGCCGATCGATGCTACCCAGTGCGGCGGCAAGGAAAACTGCCTGGGCGAGGCCGGCCGCTGCATGACGCACGAGCTGTGGGCGTCGCTGAACCAGCGCATGGTCGAGTTTCTCGATTCCGTCACGCTGCAAAAGCTCGTGGACGACCAACTGGCCAAGGGCGTCACGGTCGAGAACAAGCCGGCGGTCAAGCGCGCCATCTCGGCGCAGCCGGTGGTCAAGCCGATCCGCGTGAACGCGCCGAACTCGGTCTTTGCGCTGGGCAACGCCTTCGCCAAGTCCTGAACCTGCGTACACGGCGCTCCGGGGCCTGGCGCCTCGGAGCGTGCGAGATCGAACCCCACGATATTCACGAATAACACCGAGCCAGAGCCATGGACGTCACCCCTCATTTCCCGATCTATCTCGACTACGGCGCCACGACGCCGGTCGACCCCCGCGTGGTCGACGCGATGATTCCCTGGTTGCGTGAGCATTTCGGCAACCCGGCGTCGCGCAGCCATGCCTGGGGCTGGGAAGCGGAAGAGGCGGTGGAAAAAGCCCGTGGCTACGTGGCCGAACTGATCGGCGCCGACCCGCGCGAAATCGTCTGGACCTCCGGCGCCACCGAGTCGAACAACCTCGCCCTGAAGGGCGCGGCCAACTTCTACAAGGGCAAGGGCAAGCACCTGATCACGGTGAAGACCGAGCACAAGGCCGTGCTCGACACCATGCGCGAGCTGGAGCGCCAGGGCTTCGAAGTCACCTACCTCGACGTCGAGGAAAACGGCCTGCTCGACCTGGACAAGTTCAAGGCAGCCATCCGCCCCGACACCATCCTGGCCAGCGTCATGTTCGTGAACAACGAGATCGGCGTGGTGCAGGACGTGGTCGCGCTGGGCAATGCCTGCCGCGAGAAGGGTGTGATCTTCCACGTCGACGCGGCGCAGGCCACCGGCAAGCTCGACATCGACGTCACCAAGCTGCCCATCGACCTGATGAGCCTGGCTTCGCACAAGACCTACGGCCCCAAGGGCATCGGCGCCCTGTACGTGCGCCGCAAGCCGCGCGTGCGACTGGAGGCGCAGATGCACGGCGGCGGCCACGAGCGCGGCATGCGTTCTGGCACGCTGCCCACGCACCAGATCGTGGGCATGGGCGAGGCCTTCCGCCTGGCCAGGCTCGAAATGGCGCAAGACATCGAAAAGGCCCGCAAGCTGCAAAAGCGCCTGCTGGACGGCCTGAAGGACGTGGAGCAGGTGTTCATCAACGGCGACCTCGAGCACCGCGTGCCGCACAACCTGAACATGAGCTTCAACTACGTCGAAGGCGAGTCGCTCATCATGGGCATCAAGGGCCTGGCCGTTTCCAGCGGCTCCGCCTGCACCTCGGCCAGCCTGGAGCCCAGCTATGTGCTGCGCGCCCTGGGCCGCAGCGACGAACTCGCCCACAGCAGCCTGCGCATGACCATCGGCCGCTTCACGACCGAGGAAGAAATCGACTACGCCGTCTCGACCATCAAGCACAACGTGGCCAAGCTGCGCGAACTGAGCCCCCTATGGGAAATGTTCAAGGACGGTGTCGACCTGAACACCATCCAATGGTCGGCGCACTGATCAAGACACAAGAGACGAACAGATAGATAGAGGTACCCCATGGCTTACTCCTCCAAGGTCATCGACCACTACGAAAATCCGCGCAACGTCGGCTCCTTCGACAAGGGCGACGAAACGGTGGGCACCGGCATGGTCGGCGCCCCGGCCTGCGGCGACGTCATGAAGCTGCAGATCAAGGTCAACCCGGAAACCGGCGTGATCGAAGACGCACGCTTCAAGACCTACGGCTGCGGCTCGGCCATCGCCTCGTCCTCGCTCGTGACCGAATGGGTCAAGGGCAAGACGCTGGACGAAGCGGCCGCGCTGAAGAACGCGCAGATCGCCGAGGAACTGGCGCTGCCGCCGGTGAAGATCCACTGCTCCATCCTGGCGGAAGACGCCATCAAGGCAGCGGTCAACGACTACAAGCAGAAGCACGGCGCCACCGCGCCTGCCGAGGCTGCGCACTGAACATGGCCGTTACGCTCACGGAGGCCGCCGCGCGCCACGTCAACCGTTACCTCGGCAAGCGAGGCAAGGGCCTGGGCGTGCGCCTGGGCGTGAAGACGACGGGGTGCTCGGGCCTGGCCTACAAGCTCGAGTACGTGGACGAGTTGTCGCCGGAAGACGTGGTCTTCGAAGACCACGGCGTGAAGGTGCTGGTGGATCCCAAGAGCCTGGCCTACATCGACGGCACGCAGCTGGACTTCGTGCGCGAGGGCCTGAACGAAGGCTTCAAGTTCAACAACCCGAACGAACGCGACCGCTGCGGCTGCGGCGAAAGCTTCAGGATTTAGGTACATCCCCCAGGCTGCGCGCCACTTCGTGTCGCTTCGCCAACCCCTTGCAGGGGGAAACACCAGCGGCCCGGCAAAGCCGGTTCCGCGGTGTTCCTCGCATGAAGACCTCGCGCCGCCGTGTCACGTACAGGCGGCTTTTTTCTGCTCATGAAGCTCGACGCCACCGATTTCGAACTGTTCGACGTGCCTGCCACCTTTGCGCAGGACCGCGCCTCGCTCGACGCCCGCTGGAAGGAACTGCAGCGCGAGGCGCATCCCGACCGCTTTGCCGCCCAGGGCGCGGTCGCCCAGCGGGTGGCCATGCAGTGGTCGGTCCGCATCAATGAGGCCTACCAGCGGCTGAAGGATCCGGTCAAGCGCGCGACCTATCTGTGCACCCTCAACGGTGCGCCGATCGATGCCGAGCACAACACCGCGATGCCGGCGGAATTCCTGATGCAGCAGATGGAGTGGCGCGAGTCGCTGGACGATGCGCACGACGCCAGGTCGCTGGAGGCGCTGCACGACGAGGTCGACGGTGCACGCCGCCGTGCGCTGTCGTCGCTGGATTGGCTGATCGACGAGAAGGGCGCCTATGCCGAGGCCGCCGCGCAAGTCAGAGCCCTCATGTTCATTGAGCGCTTTGCCAAGGACGTCGAGACGAAACTCGACCGCTTGGGACAATAACAAGATGGCACTCCTACAAATTTCAGAGCCCGGCCAGGCCCCGGACCCGCATCAGCGTCGTATCGCTGTCGGCATCGACCTCGGCACCACCCATTCGCTGGTGGCTTCGGTGCGCAACGGCGTGGCCGAATGCCTGCCCGACGAGCAGGGCCGCGTGCTGCTGCCCTCGGCGGTGCGCTACCTCGAGGGCGAGCGCCGCCAGATCGGCTACGACGCGCTGGCGGCCCGCGCGCAAGACCCGGCCAACACCATCACCTCGGTCAAGCGCCTCATGGGGCGCGGCCTGGCGGACATCGGCCGCCGCGAATCGCTGCCGTATCAGCTGGCGGGCGAGGGCGGCATGGTGCAGGTGCAGACCCGGGCCGGCAACAAGTCGCCGGTGGAAGTCAGCGCCGAGATCCTGGCCACGCTGCGCTTTCGCGCGGAAGACACCTTCGACGACGAACTGTACGGCGCCGTCATCACCGTGCCGGCGTACTTCGACGAAGGCCAGCGCCAGGCGACCAAGGATGCGGCGCAGCTGGCCGGCATCAACGTCCTGCGCCTGATCAGCGAACCCACCGCCGCAGCCATCGCCTACGGCCTGGACAACGCAGCCGAAGGCGTCTACGCCGTGTATGACCTGGGCGGCGGCACCTTCGACATTTCCATCCTGCGCCTCACGCAAGGCGTGTTCGAGGTGATCGCCACCGGCGGCGACTCGGCCCTGGGCGGCGACGACTACGACCATGCGCTGGCCGACGACGTGCTGGCCCGCAGCGGCATCAACCTGCAAAGCGATGCCGACAAGGCCGCGTGGATGATTGCCGCCCGCGCCGCCAAGGAAGCGCTGACGGATTCCGAGTCGACTCGTTTCAGCGCCGAGATTGGCGGGCGTGCCGTAACGGTCGACGTCACGCGCGAACAGTTCGAGAAGGCCTCTGCGGGCCTGACGGAGCGCACCCTGGCGGCCGTGCGCAAGGCCCTGCGCGATGCCCGGTTGAAGCCGGACGAACTGCAGGGCGTGGTACTGGTCGGCGGCGCCACCCGCATGCCGGTGATCCGCCGCGCCGTGGCCGAGTACTTCGGCCGCGCCCCCTTCGTTGATCTGAACCCCGACGAAGTGGTGGCGCTGGGCGCCGCCGTGCAGGCCAACCAGCTGGCCGGCAATTCCGGCAGCGGCGATCTGCTGCTGCTCGACGTGATTCCGCTGTCGCTGGGCATCGAGACCATGGGCGGCCTGGTGGAGCGCATCGTGCCGCGCAACCAGACCATTCCCACCGCCATGGCGCAGGACTTCACCACCTACCAGGACGGCCAGACGGCCCTGGCGCTGCACGTGGTGCAGGGCGAGCGCGACCTGGTGCAGGACTGCCGAAGCCTCGCGCGCTTCGAGTTGCGCGGCATTCCGCCCATGGCCGCCGGTGCGGCACGCATCCGCGTCACCTTCACGGTGGATGCCGACGGCCTGCTGAGCGTCAGCGCCAAGGAGCAGGCGAGCGGTGTCGAAGCCAGCGTCAAGGTCAAGCCCTCGTACGGCCTGTCGGACGACCAGATCGCCACCATGCTGCAGGACAGCTTCGCCACCGCGCAGCAGGACATGCAGGCGCGCGCGCTGGTCGAGGCCCGCGTCGATGCCGATCGCATGCTGCTGGCCACGCAAAGCGCGCTGGATGCCGACGGCGCGTTGCTCGACGCAACGGAACGCCAGCACATCGATGCACTGATGGAAGCGCTGCGCCAGGCCAAGGACGCCCGCGATGCCGCCACGGTGGAGGCGGCCACCAAGGCGCTGGCCGACGGCACCGAAGCCTTTGCCGCACGCCGCATGAACCAGGGCATTGCGCGCGCACTGGCCGGCCGCACGATCGAATCCATCTGAATCACGAAAACAACGACATGCCCACCATCAAGATCCTTCCGCACGCCGAGTACTGTCCCGAGGGCGCAGAAATCAGCGCGCCGGCGGGCACCTCCATCTGCGAGGCCCTGCTGGACAACGACATCCACATCGAGCATGCCTGCGAGATGAGCTGCGCCTGCACCACCTGCCACGTGGTCGTGCGCAAGGGATTCGAGTCGCTCAACGAATCGGACGAAAGCGAAGACGACCTGCTGGATCGCGCCTGGGGCCTGGAGCCGCAATCGCGCCTGAGCTGTCAGGCTATCCTTGCGCAGCAGGACGTGACGATCGAGATCCCCAAGTACTCGATCAACCACGCCAAGGAAAACCACTGATCAAATAGAAGAAACCGCAGCGCGAGCCTGAATGACCCGGCAAATCGTCCTCGACACCGAAACCACTGGCCTGTCCGCCGAAGACGGCGACCGCATCATCGAACTGGGTTGTGTGGAGCTGTTCAACCGAAAGCTCACCGGCAACGACCTGCACATCTACTTCAACCCCGAGCGCGAAAGCCATGAGGACGCGCTCAAGGTGCACGGCCTGACCACGGAATTCCTGCGCGACAAGCCGAAGTTCGGCGTCATGGCGCAGGAGATCGTCGAGTACCTGCGCGATGCGGAAATCATCATCCACAACGCGGCCTTCGACGTCGGCTTCCTGAACAAGGAGTTCGAGCGTGCCGGCCTGCCGCCGCTGCGCGAATGCGCGGGCGAGGTGACCGACACGCTGGCCATGGCCAAGGCGCTGTTCCCCGGCAAGCGCAATTCGCTCGACGCGCTGTGCGACCGCTTCGGCGTCGACCGCTCCAACCGCACCTTCCACGGCGCCAAGCTCGACGCGCAGCTGCTGGCCGACGTCTACATCAACCTCACCCGCGGGCAGGATGCGCTGCTGATCGACGTGGCGAGCGATGAGCCGCAGCAGGGCCAGGTGACCACCATCGACCTGCGGCAATTCCAGCTGCCGGTGCTTACCGCTTCGGAGCAGGAACTGGCGATTCACGAAGAGGTGTTGCTGCAACTGGACAAGGCCAGCAATGGAAAAACTTTGTTCCGCCAAGTTGGCGCTGAAAATGTTGCTATAATCTGAGGCTTCGCAGCAAACGCAAATAAAAACGCGATTGATGTGAAAGAGGGCGGTTAGCTCAGGGGTAGAGCACAGCATTCACACTGCTGGGGTCGGAGGTTCGAAACCTCCACCGCCCACCAAGATTCCCCAACAAGAAGGCGACCTGGATATCCAGGCCGCCTTTTTTGTTTTCTGCCTCGGCGTTTTGCGGTGTTTCCCAGGCTTTGCCTTCGAGGGCACAGCGGCGCACACTTGCAGGCCAGGAGCAGCGCATGGCCATGAACGCCCCACTTCATACGCCGCACAAGCCCGGTCCGGCGGACCCGGGCGAGATGCCGGTGGAACCCGACGAGGGCCCGGTGCCTTCGCCTACCCAGCCCGACGATCCTGCGGAGCCCATCGCGCCGCCGCATTGAGCAGCGTGGCACGTGCGCACGTGCGGCTAAGCTTCGCGCATGGAAGCAGAAAAGATCGATTGCGCCGTGATCGGCGCCGGTGTGGTGGGCCTGGCGGTGGCGCGGGCCCTGGCATTGGCCGGGCGCGAGGTGATGGTCCTGGAGAGCGAGGGCGGCATCGGCACTGGCACCAGCTCGCGCAACAGCGAAGTGATCCATGCCGGCATCTACTACCCGCAGGGTTCGCTCAAGGCGCAGCTGTGCGTGCAGGGCAAGGAGATGCTGTATGCCTATGCCGACGAGCGAGCGGTTCCGTACCGCCGCTGCGGCAAGCTCATCGTCGCCACGTCGCAGGAACAGGTGGGCGAACTGGAAGGCATCGTCGCCAAGGCCCGGGCCAATGGCGTGCATGACCTGGTCGTGCTCACCCGCCAGCAGGCGCTCGCCATGGAGCCGCAGCTGCAATGCGTGGCCGCGGTGCATTCGCCCAGCACCGGCATCGTCGACAGCCATGCGCTGATGCTGAGCCTGCAGGGCGATCTGGAAAACGCCGGCGGCATGGTGGCGCTGAAGTCGCCCGTGGCCCGGGCCGAATGCGTGGGCGAAGGGATCGACCTCTTCATGGAAGACGGCACGCAGCTTCGCTGCGCCAGCGTGGTGAATGCGGCGGGCCTGCATGCGCCTGCGCTGGCGCGCCGCTTTGCGGGCTTGAAGGACGATGCGGTGCCCACGGCCTACTTCGCCAAGGGCAACTACTTCACCTTGAGTGGCCGGGCGCCGTTCAGCCGCCTGGTCTATCCGGTGCCGGAGCCGGGCGGGCTCGGCGTGCACCTCACGCTCGACCTGGGCGGCCAGGCCAAGTTCGGCCCCGACGTGCAGTGGGTCGACCGTCCGGAGGATCTGGTAGTGAATCCGGCGCGCGGGAAGGCCTTCTATGCCGAGGTGCGCAAGTACTGGCCGGGCCTGCAGGATGAAGCGCTGATTCCTGGCTATGCCGGCATGCGCCCCAAGATATCCGGCCCCGGCCAGCCCGCCGCCGACTTCATGATCCAGGGCCCGGAGGAGCATGGCGTCGCAGGGCTGATGAATCTGTTCGGCATCGAGTCGCCGGGCCTGACCAGCAGCCTGGCGATTGGCGCGCGCGTGGCTGAAATGCTGGCGTAGCCAAGCGGCCAGCCTGTAACATGCGGCCATGCGCCACGTGTGGCGCGTGACATCGTCGGCGTGTGGCCGATCAAGGTTTTCCTGGAGGATCGTCAGTAATGTCCACTTCTACCGCCAATCTCGAAGCAGCAGCCAACCAGGTGGTCGAAGACCTCGCCAGCGATGTGCGCGGCGTGCTCTCGAGCAAGGAACTGGAGTCGGTGCCGCACATCAAGGCGCTGCGCCAGCGCGTCGATGCCAAGCTGGCCATCGCCCGCGAACTGGCTGCCGAAAAGGGCAAGCTCGCCGCCAAGAAGGCGCGCGAAGCTGCCGGCCAGGCCAATGCCTACGCCCACGACGAACCGTGGCAGATTGCCGGAGCGGCCCTGGCCGTGGGCATTCTGGTGGGCTTGGCGCTTGGCCGCCGTTGAGAACCTGCGGCCGGCCTTGAAGCCGGCCGGCCTGATCGGCGGGGCGCCTGAATGACCGGCGCGCTGACCCAGCGCATCCTGGCGTTCACCGGCCTGGATCGCAAGCTGCGAAATATCCGCGTGGCGGCGGGCGAAGGCGCGCTGGCGGCCGAAGACCGGGCGCAGCTGCTGCGCCTGGCCTGGGAAGAGGAAAAGCGCCGCCTGCACCTGATCACGCTGCTGGTCGTGGCCGTCATGGGGCTGACGACCGTGGCGTGTGCCCTGCTGTCGGTGGCCGTGGTGGTTCACTTCTGGGACACGCCCCAGCGTGTGGCTGCCGCATGGACGGTGGCCATCGTCTGGGCCGTGGTCTGGCTCGGTTTCGTGGTCTGGCTGCTCAACACGCTGCGCAGCAAGACCGAGGGCATCGAGATGGCGCGCCGCGAGTTCGCCCGCGACTGGCACTGGTTCCAGGCGCAGATCGGCTCCAGGCCGCGCGATCCGGCGCTGCGCGAGCCGCGTCCGGCCACGCGCGACGAACTGCTGGCCCGGATGGAGCGTCAGCGCGAGCGCATCATGACCCTGCAGAACCCGCCGCGCGGCTCCGGCGCGGCCTCGCCCGGGCAGCCGCCGCTGAGCACGCTCGTGACGCAGACCGTGCGCGAGCATCCGCTGGCCACCGCGGCGGTGGCCGCCGGTGTGGTGGCGGCGGTGGGGCCCAAGCGGCTGCTGCGGGTCGCGACGTGGGCGCTGCCCATCGTCTGGAAACTGCGGCGCTGAGCCGCCGCAGCCTGGGCCCGGTTCAGCGCGGCGCGCGCGCAGCCAGCGCGCGCGCCACCTCGCGCACCAGCGCGGGCCCCCGATAGATGAGGCCGGTGTAGATCTGCACCACATCGGCGCCCGCCGCGATCTTCGAGCGGGCATCTTCCGCGCTCAGCACGCCACCCGCCCCGATGATCGGATAGCCCGCGCCCAGCGCCGCGCGAAGCTGCGCGATGACCCGGTTGCTGGCTGCCAGCACTGGCCGCCCCGACAGGCCGCCGGTTTCCTGCGCATGGGCCAGGCCTGCGACGGCGTCGCGGGCCAGGGTGGTGTTGGTGGCAATCACGCCGTCGATGCCATGGCGCTTCAAGGTGGCGGCAATCAGCTGCACCTGGGCTTCGTCCAGGTCCGGGGCGATCTTCACGAAGATCGGCACCCGCTTGCCATGTTCCGCCGCCAGCGCCTCGCGGCGCTGCGCGATGGCGGCCAGCAGGCCGTCCAGCGCCTCGTCGCTTTGCAGGCTGCGCAGGTTGGCGGTGTTCGGACTGGAGATGTTGACCGTGACGTAGTCCGCGTGCGGATACACCCCGGCCAGCCCGATCAGGTAGTCGTCGACCGCGTTCTCGATGGGCGTGGCGGCGTTCTTGCCGATGTTCAGCCCGAGCAGCGCCGGCCGGGTGTTGCCCGGGCGGCGAAAGCGCGCCCGCTGCACGTTGCGAACGAAGGCGTCCAGCCCCTCGTTGTTGAAGCCCAGCCGGTTGATGAGCGCGTCGCGCTCCGGAATGCGGAAGATGCGCGGCTTGGGGTTGCCCGGCTGCGCCTTGGGTGTCACCGTGCCGACCTCGACAAATCCGAAGCCCATGGCGTCGAACGCGTCGATGCAGCGCGCGTTCTTGTCCAGGCCCGCGGCCAGGCCCACGCGGTTGGGAAACTTCAGGCCCGCCAGCGTCACCGGATCGTCGACGCGCGTTTGCGAATAGAAGCAGGCAAGCGGCGTGTTCTGCGTGCGCGCCAGTGCCTCCAGCGTGATCTCGTGGGCCTGTTCGGCGTCCAGGCCGAAGAGGAAAGGGCGAGCGAGGCCGTAAGGAACGAGTGACATCGGATAATTCTCAGTGTTCGAAAGCAACCAAGGATTTTCCCCGATGAGCAGCACCCCCCCGACCCAGGACGAACTCAAGGCGCAAGTCGGACGCGCTGCACTGGCCTACGTGCAGCCCGGCACCATCGTTGGCGTGGGGACCGGCTCCACGGTCAACAAGTTCATCGACGCGCTGGCCGGCATGAAGGACCAGATCAAGGGCGCCGTGTCCAGTTCGGTGGCTTCCACCGAGAGGCTCAAGGCCCTGGGCATTCCGGTGTTCGACAGCAACGAGGTTGAAGAACTGGCTGTCTACATCGACGGTGCCGATGAGATCGACGGCCGCGGCCACATGATCAAGGGCGGCGGCGCGGCGCTCACCCGCGAGAAGATCGTGGCGGCGCAATCCCGTCAGTTCGTGTGCATTGCCGATGCGTCCAAGCGCGTGGAGGTGCTGGGCGCGTTTCCGCTGCCGGTCGAGGTGATCCCGATGGCGGCGCAGCGCATCATGCGCCAGTTCGCCGCCATGGGCGGCGTGGCCCAGGTGCGGGAAAAGGATGGCGCCCCGCTGGTGACCGACAACGGCCAGCACATCATCGACGTGAGCGGCCTGCGCATCACCGATCCGAAGGCCTTCGAGCTGGAAGTGAGCCAGTGGCCCGGCGTGGTCACCGTCGGCGTGTTCGCATTGCAGCGTGCTCACGTGTGCCTGCTGGGCACATCGTCGGGCGTCGAGACGCTCAATTTCGGCTGAGAAGCGCGAACGGCTAGAAGCGGATGCCCGCCGGGTTGTCGGCGGTCGGGCCGCTGGGCGGAGGCGGCGGCGCGCTCGGGG
>NZ_BCUU01000018.1 GCF_001591385.1 Variovorax soli NBRC 106424 | reverse complement strand
GGCACGCCGGCCGCCTGGGCCGCGCTGGCGCCGGGGCCCGAATCCTCCAGCGCCAGCGCCTGCCGCGGCTGCAGCCGCAGCGCGCGCAGCGCGAGCAGGTAGACCTCGGGGTCGGGCTTCTTGGCGCGCACGTCTTCGCCGCACAGCACGGCGTCGAACATGTCCGCCCAGGCCGGACCCAGCTGGCGGGCCAGCAGCGTTTCCACGTTGGCGCGGCTGGTGGTCGTGACGATGGCCTGGCGCACGCCCTGCGCGCGCGCTTCGTGAATGAGCGGCGCCACGCCGCCGCGCAGCGCGATGCCGCCTTCGTACACCAGCCGCGCGTAGCAGTGGTTCTTGGTGTCGTGCAGCTTGCGCGCCAGCGCCTGGCGTTCGGCCGGCGTCGGGGGGGCGTCGCGCTCCTCGGCCATGGCAGCCAGGAGCCGTTCGCGGCCGCCGGTCACGCGCAGCAGCCGGCCGTAGCGCTCGTGGTCCCAATGCCAGCGCAGGCCCAGCGCCTCGAACGCCTGGTTGAACGCGACGCGGTGGCCGTCGCGCTCCGTCTCGGCCAGGGTGCCGTCCACGTCCCAGAGCAGTGCGGCAAGCATGTGATGCTCCAGTGGGTGCTAGCCGTTCGCGCGGCGCTCGAGGATCTCGAAGGCCGGCAGCTGCTTGCCTTCCAGCACCTCCAGGAAGGCGCCGCCGCCGGTGGAGATGTAGCCCACGTCCTTCTCGATGCCGTACTTGGCAATGGCCGCCAGCGTGTCGCCGCCGCCGGCAATGGAGAAGGCGCTGCTCTGCGCAATGGCTCGGGCGATGGTCTCGGTGCCGTGGGCAAAGGCCTCGAACTCGAACACGCCCACCGGGCCGTTCCAGACGATGGTGCCGGCCTGGCGCAGCTGCGCGGCCAGCAGCTCGGCCGTCTGCGGGCCGATGTCCAGGATCAGGTCGTCCTCGGCCACGTCGGCCGCCGCCTTGACGGTGGCCAGCGCATCGGCGGCAAAGGTCTTGGCGCACACCACGTCCACCGGAATGGGCACGGCCGCGCCGCGCGCGCGCATGGCCTCGATCACCGACTTGGCCTGGTCCACCAGGTCCGGCTCGGCCAGCGACTTGCCGATGGGCAGGCCCGCGGCCAGCATGAAGGTGTTGGCGATGCCCCCGCCCACGATGAGCTGGTCCACCTTGGCGGCCAGGCTGTTGAGGATGGTCAGCTTGGTGCTGACCTTGGAGCCGGCCACGATGGCCACCAGCGGGCGCTTCGGGTCGCGCAGGGCGCGGGAGATGGCGTCGATCTCGGCGGCCAGCAAGGGGCCTGCGCAGGCGATCTTCGCGTACTGCGCGATGCCGTAGGTGGAGGCCTCGGCGCGGTGGGCGGTGCCGAAGGCGTCGTGCACGAAGATGTCGCACAGAGCCGCCATCTTCTGCGCCAGCGCCGGGTCGTTCTTCTTCTCGCCCTTGTTCAGGCGGCAGTTTTCCAGCAGCACCACCTGGCCGGGGGCCACCTGCACGCCGTTCTCGACCCAGTTGGAGACCAGCGGCACCTCGCGGCCCAGCAGCTCGCCCAGGCGGGCAGCCACCGGGGCCAGCGAATCTTCCAGCTTGAATTCGCCCTCGGTGGGGCGGCCCAGATGGGAGGTGACCATCACGGCGCCGCCGGCATCGAGCGCCTGGCGGATGCAGGGCACCGAGGCGCGGATGCGGGTGTCTTCGGTGATGCGGCCGGCATCGTCCTGCGGGACGTTGAGGTCGGCACGGATGAACACGCGCTGGTCGGCAGCCTTGCCTTGAGCGCACAAATCGGTGAAGCGCAGGACGTTCATCGCGCAGCGCCTCCCACCACCCGGGCCATTTCCAGGCACTTGTTCGAGTAGCCCCACTCGTTGTCGTACCAGCTCACCAGCTTGACGAAGGTGCCGTCCAGTGCGATGCCGGCCTCGGCGTCGAAGATCGAGGTGCGCGGGTCACCGCGGAAATCGGTGGCCACCACCTTGTCTTCCGTGTAGCCCAGCACGCCCTTGAGCGCGCCTTCGGACTGCGCCTTCATCTCGGCGCAGATGTCCTTGTAGGTCGCTTCCTTGTTCAATTCCACCGTCAGGTCCACCACCGACACGTCGGAGGTGGGCACGCGGAAGGACATGCCGGTGAGCTTCTTGTTCAGCTCAGGGATGACCACGCCCACCGCCTTGGCCGCGCCGGTGCTGGAGGGGATGATGTTCTCCAGGATGCCGCGGCCGCCGCGCCAGTCCTTGTTGCTGGGGCCGTCCACGGTCTTTTGCGTGGCGGTGGCGGCGTGCACGGTGGTCATCAGGCCGCGCTTGATGCCCCACTTGTCGTTCAGCACCTTGGCCAGCGGTGCCAGGCAGTTGGTCGTGCACGAGGCGTTGGAGACGATGGCTTCGCCGGCGTACTTCTTGTCGTTCACGCCGTAGACGAACATGGGGGTGTCGTCCTTACTGGGGGCCGACATGATCACCTTCTTGGCGCCGGCGGCCAGGTGCTTCTCGCAGGTTTCCTTGGCGAGGAACAGGCCCGTGGATTCGAGCACCACATCGGCGCCCACTTCGTTCCACTTGAGATTGGCCGGGTCGCGCTCGGCCGTCAGGCGGATGGGCTTGCCGTTGACGATGAGGGTGTTGCCCTCGACGCTGACTTCGCCCTTGAAGCGGCCGTGCACCGAGTCGTACTGGAGCATGTAGGCCAGGTAGTCGGGCTCGAGCAGGTCGTTGATGCCGACGATCTCGATCTCGTTCTTGAAGTTCTGCACGGCGGCGCGCAGCACGTTGCGGCCGATGCGGCCGAAGCCATTGATACCGATGCGAATGCTCATGGCAGGCAGGGGGATGGTTGTGGATGAAGGGAGGAAGGCGATGTGCCCAGCGCCGCATGGGCGACCGACATCAGGTCGGGCCAGAGTGCGTCGGGGCATGCCTCTGCAATCGGGCGGCCGGCGTTGTAGCCATGGGGCAGCGCCCACACGCGCACGCCGGCGTTGCGACCCGACTCGACATCGATGGCGGAGTCGCCCACGTGCAGCAGGTCCGCGCACGGCACGCCCATGGCGTCGGCCACCACGCGCAGCACGCGGGCATGCGGCTTCTGCCAGGGCAGGGAATCGCCGCCCACGACCATCTCGAAGTGCCGGTGCAGGCCGTGCCGCTGCAGCAGGCGCTGCGCGTGCCGGAACTCCTTGTTGGTGACGCAGGCCAGGCGCACGCCGCGCGCCCTGAGCAGTTCCAGGGCCTCGTGCGCGCCGGGGTAGGGCGCGCTGACCTCGCCGGTGGTGTCCGCATAGTGCACATCGAAGCGCTCCAGCACGCGGGCCTCGTCCAGCGCGCGGGCCGCCTCGGACTCGTCGCGGGCCTGCGCCAGCACGGCGGACATCAGCGCATGCGAGCCGCGTCCGATCAGCAGCTGGATCTGCTGCAGCGGCCGGCGCTGCAGGCCGAATTCGGCCAGCGTGCGGTTGGCGGCCTCGGCGATCTCGGCGGCCGTGTCCACCAGCGTGCCGTCGAGGTCGAAGCTGATCGCCTGCGGCTTTTTCACGATGCCTCCGCCAGCGCGGGCGCCTCTTGCTCCCGCAGTTGTGCCAGCACCAGCTCGGCCAGCGCCTGGGCGCTGAACCCGAAGTGCGCGAACAGGGCGGCGGCCGGTGCCGATTCCCCGAAGCGGTCGACACCCAGGGCGGCCACGCAGCCGTAGGCCGACCAGAAGCGCGACACCCCGGCCTCGACGCCGACACGCGGCAGGCCCGGCGGCAGCACGGCATCGCGCCACGACGCCGGCTGGCGGTCGAACACCGTGCTGCTGGGCATGGACACCAGCCGCACCGGCACGCCGCAGGCGTCGAGCAGCGCCTGTGCATCGCGGGCCATGGCCACCTCGGAGCCGCTGGCGATGAGCACCGCACGCGCCTCGTCGCGGTCGGCCAGCACGTAGGCGCCGCGGGCCAGCATGGCCAGCTGCGCGGCGCTGCGCGGCTGCGCGGGCAGGGCCTGGCGCGACAGCAGCAAGGCGCTGGGGCGCTCGCCCGCCTGCACCGCAGCGGCCCAGGCCGCGGCGGTCTCCGTTCCATCGCAGGGGCGCCACACGTCCAGCCCCGGAATGAGCCGCAGGCTGGCCGCATGCTCCACCGGCTGGTGCGTGGGGCCGTCTTCGCCGAGGCCGATGGAATCGTGCGTGAACACATGGATGACGCGCAGATGCATCAGCGCCGCCATGCGGATGGCGTTGCGGCTGTAGTCGCTGAAGGTGAGGAAGGTGCCGCCGTAGGGGATGAAGCCGCCATGCAGGGCCACGCCGTTCATCAGCGCGGCCATGCCGAACTCGCGCACGCCGTGGTTCACATGGCGCCCGCCCGCCTGCCCACGCCGCACGGCGCCGCCGTCCGCAAAGTCGGTGAGGTTGCTGCCGGTCAGGTCGGCGCTGCCGCCCAGCAGCTCGGGCAACTGCGGGGCGAGCGCGGCGAGCACCTGCTGCGAGGCCTGGCGCGTGGCCAGCGTCTTGGCCTCGCCCGAAAAGCGCTCCACCAGCCCGGCCAGCGATGCGCGGCTGCCTTCGGGCAGCTCGCCCAGTTGGCGCCGCTCGAATTCCTCGGCCAGTTCCGGGAAGGCATTGCGGTAGGCCTCGAAGCGGCGGCGCCATTCGAACTCGGCGCGCGCACCGCGTTCGCGGGCATTCCACGCAGCCGCCACCTCGTCCGGCACCGTGAAGGCAGGGTAGGGCCAGCCGATGCGGGCGCGGGTGGCGGCGATCTCGTCGTCGCCCAGCGGCTCGCCGTGCGCGCGGGCCGTGCCTTCGCGCCCCGGCGAGCCAGCGCCGATGGTCGTGCGGCACAGGATGATCGACGGGCGCTGCGTGTCGGCCCGCGCGGCGGCAATGGCGGCATCCAGGGCGGCCACGTCATGCCCGTCGACCGGGCCGAGCACCTGCCAGCCATAGGCGGTGAAGCGGCCGGCCGTGTCGTCGGTGAACCAGCCGCGCACGTCGCCGTCGATGCTGATGCCGTTGTCGTCGTACAGCACGATGAGCTTGCCCAGGCCCTGCGCGCCGGCGAAGGAGCAGGCCTCGTGGCTGATGCCTTCCATCAAACAGCCGTCGCCCAGGAACACGTAGGTGTGGTGGTCCACCACGACGTGGCCTTCGCGGTTGAAGTGGTCGCCCAGCAGTTTCTCGGCCAGCGCCATGCCCACCGCGTTGGCCAGGCCCTGGCCGAGCGGGCCGGTGGTGGTCTCCACGCCGGGCGTGAGGCCCACCTCGGGATGCCCCGGCGTGCGGCTGTGCAGCTGGCGGAAGCGCCTGAGCTCGTCGATGGGCAGGTCGTAGCCGGTGAGGTGCAGCAGCGCGTACAGCAGCATCGACGCATGGCCGTTGCTCAGCACGAAGCGGTCGCGGTCGGCCCAGCGCGGGTTGGCCGGGTTGTGCCGCAGGTGCCGGTGCCAGAGGGCGACGGCCATCTCGGCCATGCCCATCGGCGCGCCGGGGTGGCCGCTCTTGGCGGCCTGCACGGCATCCATCGCCAGGGCGCGCAGCGCGTTGGCCAGGGGTTCGTCGAAGCGCGGCGTGCCGCGCAGCACGCGGTCGGTGGAGGTGGAAGACATGACTTGCCTGCCTTTCGCCTCAGAGCGCGCCCAGGGCCTTGCGGCGCCGTTCCATCATTCGCCAGATGAAGGGCGTGAAGATCAGCTGCATGGCCAGCTCCATCTTCCCGCCGGGCACCACGATGGTGTTGGCGCGGCTCATCCACGAGTTGTTGATCATGTTCAGCAGGTACTGGAAGTCGATGCCCTTGGGGTTGGCGAAGCGGATCACGCACAGGCTCTCGTCAGCCGTGGGGATGTCGCGCGAGATGAAGGGGTTGCTGGTGTCCACCACCGGCACGCGCTGGAAGTTGACATGCGTGTGGGCGAACTGCGGCACGATGTAGTTCACGTAGTCGGGCATGCGCCGCAGGATGGTGTCGGTCACCGCCTCGGTGCTGTAGCCGCGCACGTGCTTGTCGCGGTACAGCTTCTGGATCCACTCCAGGTTGATGACGGGCACCACGCCGATCAGCAGGTCGGGGTACTTGGCGACATTCACCTCGGGCGTGACCACGGCGCCGTGCAGGCCTTCGTAGAACAGCAGGTCGGTGTCCGGCGGCAGCGATTCCCAAGGCGTGAAGGTGCCGGGCTCCTGGCCGTAGGGCGCCGCCTCGACCGGGTCGTGCAGGTACTTGCGGCGCGTGCCGGTGCCGGTTTCGCTGTAGCTGCGAAACAGGTCCTCGATCTCGGGAAAGAGGTTGTTGTCGCTGCCGAAGTGGCTGAAGTGCTTGTTGCCCTTCTTCTCGGCCTGGGCCTGGCGCTTCTTCATCTCCTGGCGGTCGAAGCGGTGGAAGCTGTCGCCCTCGATGACGGCGGCGGCCACCTTCTCGCGGCGGAAGATGTTCTCGAAGGTGCGCGTCACCGAGGTGGTGCCCGCGCCGGACGACCCGGTGATGGCGATGATGGGATGCTTCTCGGACATGGCGTGGCCTCTTGCTTTCAATCAGTCAGTCAATCTCGAAACAGGCTGCGGGGGGCGAACAGCGGGGCCGGCGTTTCGCTGGCCACGGGTTCGCGGTGGTAGCGCTCGATGCGCTCGACTTCGTTGCGCGAGCCGAACACCAGGCCGATGCGCTGGTGCAGTTCATGGGGCTGCACGCCCAGCATGGGCTGGCGCCCGGTGCTGGCGCGCCCGCCGGCCTGCTCCATGAGAAAGCCCACCGGGTTGGCCTCGTACAGCAGGCGCAGGCGCCCCGGCCGGCTCGGGTCCTTGGAGTCGCGCGGGTAGAGGAAGACGCCGCCGCGCATCAGGATGCGGTGCGCCTCGGCCACCATGCTGGCGATCCAGCGCATGTTGAAGTCCTTGCCGCGCGGGCCGGGCTTGCCGGCCAGGCACTCGTCCACGTAGCGCTTGATCGGCGGCTCCCAGAAGCGCGCGTTGGAGCTGTTGATGGCGAACTCCTGCGTGTCGGCGGGAATCTGCACGTTCGACTGCGTCAGCACGAATTCGCCCAGGTCCGGGTCCAGCGTGAACACGGCCACGCCGTCGCCCACCGTCAGCACGAACTGCGCGGCCGGTCCGTAGATGGCATAGCCGGCGGCCACCTGCGCGGCGCCGGGCTGCAGGAAGTCGGCTTCGACCACGTCGCGGCCGCTTTCGAGCACGTCGGCCGGTGCGCGCAGGATCGAGAAGATGCTGCCCACGGCCACGTTGACGTCGATGTTCGACGAGCCATCCAGCGGGTCGAACACCAGCAGGTACTTGCCGCGCGGGTAGGTGGCGGGAATCTGCGAGGGCGTTTCCATCTCCTCGGAGGCCATGCCGCCGAGGTGGCCGCTCCACTCGTTCATGCGCACGAAGATCTCGTTGGACAGCACGTCCAGGGGCTTTTGCACTTCGCCTTGCACGTTGATGCTTCCGCCGGCGGGCAAGGCGTTGCCAAGAGCGCTGCCCAGGGCCCCGCGCGAGACGATGCGGGCCAGCGCCTTGCAGGCGAGCGAGACGTCGAGCAGCAGCGCATTGAGTTCGCCGCTGGCGCCCGGGTAGCGGCGGCGCTGCTCGATCAGGTAGCGGGTCAGGGTCCAGCGACCGGTCAGTGGCATGGTGTTCTCCGTGCAGTTCTCTCAATTCGCGAACACTCGGCTGGCCCGGATGTCCTCGGGCAGCAGCGTGGTCAGGTCGCCCTGCGTCAGCGCGCGCTCGCGGTCGGCGAACAGGCGGCTGGCCTGGCGCAGGCGGGCGCGGTCCAGCGCGTTGCGCACGCTGCGTGCGTTGGCAAAGTGCGGCTGCGCGATGCGGCGGGTGAGGTACTCGCCGAAGACCTCGCGCGCACCATCCGCAAAGCGGTAGCTCATGCCGTCCAGCATCCGGTCGGCGATCTGCTGCAGCTCGCCGTGGCTGTAGTCCGGAAAGTCCAGGTGGTGCGCGATGCGGCTGCTCATGCCCGGGTTGGAGCGGAAGAAGGTGTCCATGCGGTCCTTGTAGCCAGCCAGGATCACCACCAGGTCGTCGCGCTGGTTCTCCATCACCTGCAGCAGGATCTCGATGGCCTCCTGCCCGTAGTCGCGCTCGTTCTCGGGCTTGTAGAGGTAGTAGGCCTCGTCGATGAAGAGCACGCCGCCCATCGCCTTCTTCAGCACCTCCTTGGTCTTGGGCGCCGTGTGGCCGATGTACTGGCCCACCAGGTCGTCGCGGGTGACGGCCACCAGGTGGCCTTTGCGCACGTAGCCCAGCCGGTGCAGGATCTGCGCCATGCGCATGGCCACGGTGGTCTTGCCGGTGCCGGGGTTTCCGGTGAAGCTCATGTGCAGCGAGGGGGCGTGGGCCTGCAGGCCCAGCGCCAGGCGCAGGCGGTCGATCACCAGCAGCGCGGCGATGTCGCGGATGCGCTGCTTGACCGGTGCCAGCCCGACCAGGTCGCGGTCGAGCTCGTCGAACACGGTCTCGATCTGGCTGTTGCGCAGCACGTCGCCGACGCTGCGTGGGATGGCGGCCGTATCCGTGGCGGGCGCTCCCGGTTCGGTGGGCGCGGCCTCGCCCGCGGCGGCGGGAACGGCGTAGAGCGGTGGGTTCATGCCGCTCTCCTGGTGTCGTCCATGCCGGCGGCCAGCTCGCGCCGCATGGCGTCGATGACGGCGCGGTAGTCCGGTTTGCCGAAGATCGCGCTGCCGGCCACGAGGGTGTCGGCGCCGGCGTCGGCGGCGCGGCGGATGTTGTCCACCTTGATGCCGCCGTCCACCTCCAGGCGGATGTCGCGGCCGGTGGCCTCGATGAGCCGCCGGGCACGCTCGATCTTGCGCAGCGCCGCGTCGATGAAGGCCTGGCCGCCGAAGCCCGGGTTCACGCTCATCACCAGCACCAGGTCGACCTTGTCGATGACCCACTCCAGCAGGTCCAGCGGCGTGGCGGGGTTGAACACCAGGCCGGCCCGGCAGCCCAGGCTGCGGATCAGCGCCAGCGTGCGGTCCACATGGGCCGAGGCCTCGGGGTGGAAGCTGATCAGATCCGCGCCCGCCTCGGCGAAAGCCTGGGCCAGCGCGTCGACCGGCGCCACCATGAGGTGCACGTCCAGCGGCACCGGGGCGCCGTCCTCGCGCCGGCAGTGCGGCTTGATGGCCTGCGCCACCGCCGGGCCGATGGTGAGGTTGGGCACGTAGTGGTTGTCCATCACGTCGAAATGGATCCAGTCCGCGCCGGCGGCGATCACCTTGCGCACCTCCTCGCCCAGGCGTGCAAAGTCAGCCGACAGGATCGAGGGTGCGATGCGAAACATGATGCTGCCCCTGCCGGTTCAATAGCGTTGCGCTTCCGGCTTGTCGGTGGAGTAGCTGTGCACCGTGTAGCGGATCGTGCGGCCCTCGACCTCCTGGCGCACCAGGCCGAAACCGGGCTCGTCCTTCGGGCGGTTGACCAGGAAGCTCATCGCGATCGATTCGACGCCACGCGTGGAGTCGAAGGCCATCAGCCGGATGTAGTGGCCGGGGAAGGTCTTGCGGCACGCCTTGACTTCCTGCACGACGCCGGCGGCGTCCTTCAGGTCGAACATCGGCATGCCGAACATTTCCCAGTAGGTGTTGCGCGGATGCGGGTCGTCGGTGTATTCGACGCTCCAGGCGTAGCCCTTGCCCAGGCCGTACTCGACCTGCGCCGCGATCTCGGCATCGGTGAGATCGGGCAGGAAGCTGAACTGGCCCTGGGTGACGCGGCCGGTGGGGTTGGTCATCATGATGAAAGCTCCTTGGGTAGTGGGTCAGGCGACGCCCGGGGTCACGGCGTAGTCGCTGGTGTCGGTGGACGTGTAGTTGAAGCTGACCTCGCCCCAGGTATCGAGCGCCTGCTTGAGCGGGGTACAGAACTGGGCGGCCTTGCGCAGGATCTCGGGGCCTTCGTTCCTGATGTCCTTGCCCTCGTTGCGGGCCTTGACCATGGCCTCCAGCGCCACCCGGTTGGCCACGGCGCCGGCCTGGATGCCGCCCGGGTGGCCGATGGTTCCGCCGCCGAACTGCAGGATCACGTCGTCGCCGAACAGGTCGATCAGCTGGTGCATCTGCCCGGCATGGATGCCGCCGGAGGCCACCGGCATCACCTTCTTCATGTCGCACCAGTCCATGTCGAAGAAAAGGCCCCGCGGCAGGTCGGTCTTCGTGTAGGCGTCGCGGCACACGTTGTAGTAGCCCTGCACGGTGAGCGGGTCGCCTTCGAGCTTGCCCACGGCGGTGCCGGTGTGCATGTGGTCCACGCCTGCAAGGCGCAGCCACTTGGCGATGACGCGGAAGCTCACGCCGTGGTTCTTCTGCCGCGTGTAGGTGCCGTGGCCGGCGCGGTGCAGGTGCAGCACCATGTCGTTGCGCCGGCACCATTCGCCCAGGCTCTGGATGCAGGGCCAGCCGACGATCAGGTCGATCATGATCACGACGCTGCCCAGGTTCCTGGCGAACTCGGCGCGCTCGTAGATGCCTTCCATGGTGCCGGCGGTGACGTTGAGGTAGCTGCCCTTGACCTCGCCGGTGGCGGCGGCCGCCTTGTTCACGCCGTCCATCACGTACAGGAAGCGGTCGCGCCAGTGCATGAAGGGCTGCGAGTTGATGTTCTCGTCGTCCTTCATGAAGTCCAGGCCGCCCTTGAGGCCCTCGTAGATCACGCGGCCGTAGTTGCGCCCCGACAGGCCCAGCTTGGGCTTGGTGGTGGCGCCCAGCAGCGGCCGGCCGAACTTGTCCAGGCGCTCGCGCTCGACCACGAGGCCGGTGGGCGGGCCTTTGAAGGTCTTCACGTAGGCCACCGGGATGCGCATGTCTTCCAGCCGCGCGGCCTTCAGCGGCTTGAAGGAGAAGACGTTGCCGATCAGGCTCGCCGTCATGTTGGCGATGGAGCCTTCCTCGAACAGGATGATGTCGTAGGCCACCCAGGCGAAGTACTCGCCGGGCCGGCCCGGCACCGGCTCGACCCGGTAGCACTTGGCGCGGTAGTTCTCGCAGGCCGTGAGGCGGTCGGTCCACACCACGGTCCAGGTGGCGGTGCTCGATTCGCCGGCCACGGCGGCGCCGGCCTCGACCGGGTCCACGCCGTCCTGCGGCGTGATGCGGAACAGGCAGATCGTGTCGGTTTCCGAGGGCTGGTAGTCGGGCTGCCAGTACCCCATCTGGCGGTACTTGAGCACGCCGGCGCTGTAGCGCTGCTTCTGGTCGGTGATCTGCGTGGCGTCGGCGCGAAGGCCAGGGGTGACGGTGTCCAAGAGGGCGTTCATGCGGTTTCTCCAGTGGCTGTGGAGGGAATGTTCGGTGGCCTGACTGATAAACACCAGTTAGACTTTCTTGGCTTTCAGTTCAGCTTTTCCTTAACAATGAACCTGAGCTTCCGACAGCTGCGCGTCTTCCTGGAAGTGGCCCACCAGGGCAGCGTGAGCCGCGCCGCCGAGGTGCTGCACCTGACGCCGCCGGCGGTGTCCATGCAGATCAAGGAGGTGGAGAACCAGGTCGGCCTGCCGCTGTTCGACCGCGTCGGGCGCACGCTGTCCCTGTCCACGGCCGGCGAGTACTTCGTGGTGCATGCCAAGCGCATGCTGGGCGCGCTGCGCGATGCCGAGAACGCCATGAGCCGCTTCAAGCGCCTGGAGCACGGCCTGCTCACGGTGGGCATGGTGAGCACCGCCAAGTACTTCGTGCCGCGCCTGCTGGCGCTGTTTCGCAAGGAGCATCCGGGCGTCGACGTGCGCCTGGTCGTCAGCTCCAACCGCAAGGCCCTGGTGGAGCTGCTGCAGTCAAGCGAATGCGACCTGGCCGTGATGGGCCGGCCGCCGCGCGAGCTGGCGGTGCGCTCGGAAGCCTTCGCCGCGCACCCGCTGGTCTTTGCCTGTCCGCCCGATCATCCGCTGCTGGCCATGGGGCAGATTCCGGTAGGCGCATTGGCCTCGGTGCCGTTCATCGTGCGCGAGCAGGGCTCGGGCACGCGCGACGCCATGGAGCGCTTCTTCGCCGAGCACCGCTTCGAGCCCAGCATCACGATGGAGATGGGCAGCAACGAGACCATCAAGCAGGCGGTGATGGCGGGCATGGGCGTGAGCTTTTTGTCGCTGCACACCCTGTGGCTCGAGTTGGGCGGCGGGCTGATCAAGCTGCTGGACGTGGAAGGCACGCCGGTGATGCGCACCTGGCAGGTGGTGCACCTGCAGAGCAAGGTGCTGTCACCCGCGGCGGAGGCGTTTCGCTACTTCCTGATCGAGCATGCCGAGTCGGTGCTGCATGCGCAGGACGAGCCGCTGCTGAAGCCGCCGGCTTCCGCCTGATCGACGTTTCAGGCCGCGGGCGACCGCCTCACCCGCACCGGCACCGACTTGTACGACGGCGTGCCGCTTTCCTCGTCGATGTAGTCCAGCGGCACCAGCACGTTCGCCTCGGGGTAGTAGGCGGCCACCGAGCCGGGCGCGATGTCGTAGGCGATGGCGGTGATGTTCGGCAGGCGCAGGTGGCGGCCGGGCAGGGCGGTCTCGATGTCCACCAGGTCGCCATGCTCGAGCCCGCAGGCGGCCAGGTCGGCCTCGCTCATGAACAGCACGTCGCGGCGGCCGAACACGCCGCGGTAGCGGTCGTCCAGCGCGTAGATGGTGGTGTTGTACTGGTCGTGGCTGCGGATGGTCACCAGGCGCAGCACGTCGCCCGCATGCACGTCCACGTCCACATCTTCCTTCACGCCGCCGCCGGCCGAGAACATGGCCTTGCCGGAGCGGGTTTCCCACTGGCGCTCGGTCGGCGGCAGCGGAAGCCGAAAGCCCCCAGGTATGCGGATGCGGGCGTTGTAGTTCTCGAAGCCGGGCACGGTCCGTTCGATCAGGTCGCGGATCCTGTCGTAGTCGGCCACCAGGTCCATCCACGGGACCTGGCTGCCCGGCAGCGTGGCGCGTGCCATGCCGGCGACGATGGCCGGCTCCGAGCGAAGGTGCTCCGACGCCGGCGCGAGCTTGCCGGCCGATGCGTGGACCATGGACATCGAATCCTCCACCGTGATCGACTGCCGGCCGCCGGCCTGCATGTCCAGCTCGGTGCGGCCGAGGCAAGGGAGCACGTAGGTTTCGCGCCCGACGAGCAGGTGGGAGCGGTTGAGCTTGGTGGCGACATGCACGCTCAGGTCCAGCGTCGCCATGGCCGCGAAGCATTGCTCGGGGTCGGGCAGGGCGACGGCGAAGTTGCCGCCCAGGCACAGCAGCGCCTTGGCCGTGCCGTCGATCATGGCCTGCATCGCCTTCACGGCATCGTGCCCGTGCGATGGCGGCGGCTTGAAGCCGAAGGCGTCCTCGATCTGCTGCAGGAAGGCGGCCGAGGGCTTCTCGGTGATGCCGACCGTGCGGTTGCCCTGCACATTGGAATGGCCGCGCAGGGGGCAGATGCCCGCACCCGGCTTGCCGAAGTTGCCGCGCATGAGCAGCAGGTCGGCGATCAGGCGCACGGTGGCCGTGCCGCGGTTGTGCTGGGTGACGCCCATGCCATAGGTGACGATGGTGGCGTTGGATCGGGCGTAGGCGAGGGCGACCGGCTCGAGCGCCTCGCGCGGCAGGCCGCTGGCCTTTTCGATCTCGGGCCAGCCCGTCGCCTCCAGGTCGGCCACGAGCGCGTCGAAGCCCTGCGTGTGCGCCGCGATGAACGCGTGGTCGAGCACCTGACCCTGCTGCGCCTCCAGCGCGAGCAGCGCCTTCATGATGCCCTTGAGCGCGGCGGCGTCTCCGCCGGCGCGGACCTGGTAGTAGGTCGAGGCGATGCGGGTCGAGCCGTAGGTGGCCATCTCCAACAGGTTCTGCGGATCGGCGAAGCGCTCGAGCGCGCGTTCGCGCAGCGGGTTGAACACGATGATCGGCACGCCGCGCCGCGATGCCTCGTGCAGCATGCCCATCATGCGCGGATGGTTGGTGCCGGGGTTGTGGCCGATCGAGAGAATCAGCTCGCATTTCTCGAAGTCGTCGAGCGAGACGGTGCCCTTGCCGATGCCGATGGACTGCGGCAGCCCGACGCTGGTGGCCTCGTGGCACATGTTCGAGCAATCGGGGAAGTTGTTGGTGCCGTACTCGCGCGCGAACAGCTGGTAGAGGTAGGCCGCCTCGTTGGACGCGCGGCCCGAGGTATAGAACTCCACCTGGTCCGGCTGCAGCCCGCGCAGGATCTCGCCGATGCGTGCGAAGGCGTCTTCCCACGAGACGGCGCGGAAGGTGTCGGTGGCGCGGTCGTAAGCCAGCGGATGCGTGAGCCGGCCCAGGTCCTCGAGCTCGAAATCGGATTTGCGCAGCAGCGACGCGACGGTGTTCTGCGCGAGGAATTCGGGGCGCACCCGCTTGCTGGTGGCTTCCCACGTCACGGCCTTGGCGCCGTTCTCGCAGAACTGGAAGGTCGAGCGATGCTCCTTGTCGGGCCATGCGCAGCCAGGGCAGTCGAAGCCGTCGGGCTGGTTGGTGCGCATGAGGGTGATGGGCGCCTTGAACTTCTCCATCTGCAGGTGGATGGCCTGCGCAGTGGCGCGAAGGGCGCCCCATCCTCCGGCGGGTCCGTCGTATTTCCGGATGCCGGGTACGTCGCGTCGAGCGGTCATTCTTCAACTCCGTGATGTGTCCCCGGAGTACTTCCCGGGCTTGATCAAAAGTATCGGAACGGCCTGCGCGGGCCAAGACACAGTTGGTCGCCGATGCCGGCGCGGACTGCGCTCTTTTTTCTTCTACGGTGTCCAGGTCGACAGGACGCGCTCGACATCGACCGGAACCACGGGCGGCGGCGGCGAGGCCATGGTGCCGATGCTCACGAAGCCGGCCAGCGTTTCCTCAGGCGCAATGCCCAGGGACCGGCGAAGGATCTCGTCCTTGCAGCGGTCGCCGCTGAGCACGATGGCGCCGAATCCCATCGCGTGCGCCGCCAGCAGCAGGTTGCCCAGCGCGGCGCCGGCGCTGAGCCACTGCTCGTGTTCGGGCACCTTGCCGTCCGGCACGGGCCGCACAACGAATGCCAGCATGGCCGGTGTCTGGGTGGCATGGGCCCGGGCGCGCTCGATGTCCTGCGCACCCGCATCGGGTGTCCTGCGCCGCTTCTCGTCCTCGAACAGCTGCGCCAGTTCAGCCCGCCGGCTGTCGTCGAACTCGATGAGGCGCCACGGCAGCTTGCGGCCGTGGTCGGGTGCGCGCAGCGCGGCCTGCACCATCTGCCGCAACTGGGCGGCGCTGGGGCCGGGCCACGCCTGGCGCCGTGGAGAGATGGAGCGGCGCGACAGCATGGTCGCCAGCAGCGCATCGTCTTTTGTCATCGTCATGGTGCGTTCCTTCCGGACATGGCCGCCGCCATGCGGCCCAGCTCGATCACGCCCGCCTCGATCTCGGGCGACCACGCGTAGCTGAAATTCAGGCGCATGAAGTGCCCGTAGGCGTTCGAGGTCGAGAACATGCGCCCCGGGCCGATGGTCAGCCCGCGCTCGAGCGCCTCGCGGTAGAGCGCCATGGTGTCCACCTGCGGCGCCAGTTCCACCCACAGCACGTAGCCGCCCTGGGGACGCGACAGGCGGGTGTGCTCCGGAAAGAAGCGCCTGACCATCGAGCGCATGATGTCGGCCTGCTGGGCCAGCGTCTGCCGCACCCGGCGCAGGTGGTGCTCGAAGCCGTCGTTCTTCAGGTATTCGGCCACGCCCAGCTGGGGCAGCGTGGGCGTGCTGAGCGTGTTGAGGAACTTCAGGCGCTCCACTTCCTGCCGATAGCGGCCGGGCAGCGCCCAGCCGATCCGCACGCCGGCCGTCAGGCTCTTGGAAAAGGAATTGCAGTGCAGCACCAGGCCTTGCGTGTCGAAGGACTTGAGGGTGCTGGGCGGCGCCTCGCCGTAGTAGAGCTCGTTGTAGACGCCGTTCTCGATCAGCGGCAGCCCATGCCGGGTGCACAGCGCCACCAGCTCTCGCTTCTTCTCGTCGCTCATCATGAAGCCCAGCGGATTCTGGAAGTTGGGCATCACCATGCAGGCGGCGACGGACTGCCGCTCGATGGCGCGGGCGAGGGCGCCCAGGTCGATGCCCTCGTGCGGGTCGGTGGCGATCTCCACGGCGCGCATGCCCATGCGTTCGATGGCGTGCAGCATCGCGTAGTAGGTGGGCGATTCGACCGCGATGATCTCGCCGGGCCTGGCCACCGCCTGCAGGCACAGGTTGATGGCCTCGGTGGCACCGGCGGTGACGATGACCTCGCCCGGGTCCGCGGCCAGCCCCGATTCCAGGTGGCGCCGCGCGATCTGGCGGATGAGTTCCGGATTGCCGGGCGGCAGGTCGTCCAGCACCGATCGCTCGTCGCGCAGGCGCTTGGCAATGCCGCCGATCTGCTGATGCACGCGCAGCCAGGGAAACAGCGACGGGTCGGGGTAGGGCGAGCCCAGGGGCACCGCACGCCGGGAACGGATCGACTTCAGCGTCGACAGCACCAGTTGGCTCACGTCCACATCGGTCGAGGTGCCGGGCGGCGTCGAGGGCAAGAGGGGTTCGGATGCAGGCTCTGCCTGACGGGCCCGCACGAAGTAGCCCGACTGCGGCCGGCTGTCGACCAGGCCCTGGCTTTCCAGCTGCAGGTAGGCCCGCGTCACGGTCGTGACGCTCAGCTGGCGGGTGCGGCAGGTTTGCCTGATCGAGGGCAGCCGCTCGCCCGCGCGCAGCACGCCATCCTTGATGGCGCGCTCGAGTTCATGAAACAGCTTTTCGTAGAGCTTGAGTTTCAATCCACGGCCCCCTGCGACCGGCGCACGAATTCCAGGCCGGACTTGGTCAGTTCGGCGCCGATATTCTGATCGCGCAACCTGCGCAGTTGCACCAGTTGCGCGTCGATGAGCGCCGAGACGGTTCGCATGACGGTGCCCGGCGGAAGGCCCAGCTGCTGGCTCAGGGCCGCGAGCGACGCGCTGGCCTTGTCTTCATGCAGCTGGCGCAGCGCGGCGAGTACGGGGGCGGCGGCCGGGTCCAGGCGCCGCATCACTTCGGCGCCCCGGCCTGTGGCGCAGGTCGATCAGTGGGTCGTGGGTGGCTGGGAGTGAGTGGATTTCGTCGTGGATTGCGCAGGGACATCGAGAAGGAACGAACAGGTCAGGCGCCAGGTCGGCTCAAGGGATTGTTCGTTTCCCGTGCTTCGATGAGGGTACACAGTTGCTCAAGCGAGCAGGGAGCACAGTTGGGGCCGCCCGCGGCGACCGTGCTCCAGTCGCACCGCCATGCAGCCATGCGTCGAGAGGCCAGGCCGCATTCCCGGCGCGGCTAGGCATGCAGCGCATCGATCGTCCCGTTCAGGCGCAGCCACTCGGCGCGGCGCTCGAAGAGCGGCGGCACGGCCCGATTGACCTGCGCAATGGCGTGCGCCAGATCGCCGGAGAGCAACTGGCCGTTCTCCACGACGATGCGGCCGGCCACCATCGTCATGTCGACATCGCCGCCTTGCACCGCATGGACCAGGTTGTGATGAAGGTTGCCGTCGGCACCGCCGATGAGCGGCGTCATGCGCGGCGTATCGGTGCGCAGCGCGATCAGGTCGGCGGACTTGCCCGCCTCGATCGAGCCAGTGGTCTTGTCCAGCCCCAGGGCCCTGGCGCCTCCGATAGTCGCCATGCGGCACACCGACCATGCGTCCAGGGCGGCGGCATCCAGGCGACTGAGCTTGGCCAGCAGCGACGCTGTCTTCATCTCCTCGAACATGTCGAGGTTGTTGTTTTCCTTCTCTCCATCGGTGCCGAGCCCGACCGCGATGCCGCGCGCCAGCATGGCTTCCACCGGCGCTGCCCCGCTGGCCAGCTTCATGTTGCTCACCGGGTTGTGAGCCACGCCAATGCGGCGGGCGGCAAGGATGTCCATTTCCTCTTCAGATGGCCAGACACAGTGGGCCAGCATGACGTGATGGGCATCGAGCAGCCCGAATTCCTCGAGCGCCTGAATGGGCCGCATGCCGTGCCGTCGCTGCGTCTCTTCGACGTCGAAGCGGCTCTCGTTGCTGTGCGTGTGAAAGCCCACCTGGTGCCGCCGGCTCATCTCGGCGCAGCGGCGCCAAGCCTGCGGCGTGGCATAGAACATGTGCTCCAGGCCGACCCACACCTGGATGCGTCCTTCCGCACGGCCGTGCCAGCGCTCGATCAAGGCCTCGTTGGTGTCGAGCGTCTCGAAGTAGTTGTGGTCGGGATGCTCGGCCACATAGGGCACCAGCACCGCGCGAATGCCCAGGTCGCTGGCCGCGCGCGCACTGCCGTCCATGTAGCGCCACATGTCGACGATGGTCGTGGTGCCCGACAGCAGGGCCTCGGCATAGCACAGGCGCGATGCGATCTCGGCTTCTTCGGCATTCAAGACGCGGTGCATCGGGTCAATGTGCTGCTGCAGCCATTCCCACACCGGCAGGCCTTCCGCCGTGCCGCGCAGCAGTCCCGAATGGGCGTGGGTGTTGACCAGCCCGGGCATGAGCAGCCGGTTGGCCAGCCGTCGTACCGGCACGCCCGGATGCTGGGCGCTGAGCTGGGCCGCGGTGCCGGTGGCGCCGATGAGGCCGTTCTGGTCGATGAGCACGGCGCCTTGCGCGATGACCGTGTTGTCCGCGTCCATCGTGAGCAGGTGGTCGGCGTGAAGTATCTGTGCGTTCATTGGATCTGTCTTTCCTTGTATCGGGGGGTGTGCAACTCAGGCATCCGCCATCAATGCGTTGCGGCTTGCCGCGTCCGCAGACTGCTGGCGCGTGCCCAGGCCATTGAAGAGCAGGTTGAGGGTGATGGCCGTGATGGTGGTCAGGATGATTCCGCTGTCCGTCACGACATGGCTCCACGCGGGCAGGTGCGAGAAGAAGGAGGGCGACAGCAGCGGAATGACGCCCATGCCCACGCTGATCGCCGCCAGCAGCGCATTGCCGCGCTGGCTTTCGTAGTCGACCGTCGCCAGGATCCGGATGCCCATGACCGCGACCATGCCGAACATGACGAGCGCCGCGGCGCCCAGCACGAAAGGCGGGGTTGCGGCAACGATGTAGGCCATCTTGGGGAACAGGCCCAGGGCGATCAGGATCAGGCCGCCCGCCACGCAGACGAATCGGGTCTTGATGCCCGTCATGGTCACCAGGCCGATGTTCTGCGAGAACGAGGTGTACGGAAAGGCGTTGAACACGCCGCCGATCACGGCGCCCAGCCCGTCCGCCCGCAAACCCCGGATCAGTCGCTCGGGCGTGGTGGGCTTGCCGACGATCTGGCCGAGCGCCAGGAACATGCCGGTGGATTCGACCATCGTCACCAGCATGACCAGGCACATCGAGACGATGGCCAGCGGATCGAACACCGGCATTCCGAAGGCAAAGGGCCTGATCGGTGCGAGCCATGCCTCCGAGCCGAGCCCGTCGAGCCTGACTTCCCCGGCCAGCCAGGCCGCACAGAAGCCCGCGAACACACCCAGCAGCACCGCGATGTTGCTCACGAAGCCGCGCGCGAAGCGCGACAACAGCAGGATCACGACAAGGACGCCCAGCGAGATGGACAGGTAGAGCGGCCGTCCGTAGTCGGGGTTCGCGCTTCCGTCGGGCATCAGCGCCTGGCCGCCTGCGGACCAGTCGATGCCGACCTTCATCAGGCTGATGCCGATCACCAGCAGTACCGACCCGGTGACGACGGAGGGAAAGAAGCGCAGGAAGCGGCCCATGAAGGGCGCCATCAAGACGCCGAAGATGCCCGACGCGATGATGGCGCCGAAGATGCCGGGCAGGCCCAGGGCGGGATTGCTGCCGATGGCGATCATCGGCGTGACTGCGGTGAAGGTCACGCCCATCATCACGGGCATGCGCATCCCGAACTTCCACCAGCCCAGCGACTGGATCAGGGATGCCAGGCCGGCGGCGAACAGGTCGGCGTTGATGATGAGGATCAGTTGTTCCTTCGGGAGCTTGAGCGCCGCGCCGAGGATCAGCGGCACGACGATGCAAGCGGAATACATCACCAGCACATGCTGAAAGCCCAGCAAGGCTGTCTGCCCAGCGGGGAGGTGCTGGTCGACGGGGTGAGGTTGTGCGACCTTTGAGTCCATGTCTCCATTCCTTTTCTTGATACGCGGGGCCATGCGTTTGGCCGCGCAGCAGGAATTTTTCGAGAACGCTCCGGCGGTGTAAAAATGGAATCCATCAAAATTTCAGATGGATTGCCGGCATGTTGTTCTCGCTCGATCAGGTGCAGGTTTTCGTCGCCGCAGCGAGGGAGAAGTCTTTTTCGGCGACAGGACGCCGCCTTGGAAAAACGCAGTCGGCGATCAGCACCGCCATTGCCGACCTCGAGGTGGATCTGGGCGTGTCGCTGTTCGACCGCAGCAAGCGCTACCCGATGCTCACGCCGGAAGGCGAGGCGCTACTCGCAGAAGCAGAGGCCATCCTGGCGCGCTGCGAAAGCATGCAGGAACGCGCAAGTGCACTGACAGGCTCCGCCGAGACGGAGCTGACGATTGCCGTGGAAGACGCCTTCCCGAGCGCATCGCTGGCGCCACTGCTGGAGCAGATGCACCAGGCACACCCCGGCGTGAAATTGACCGTGCTGCAACCCTCGAGCTCCGAATTGCTCGACATGGTGATGCAGGGAGCCGCCGCCCTCGGGCTTGGCTGCGCGCGTGCGAACTATCCGCAGGGTGTGGGTTTCGTGCGACTGGGGCAGGTGACGCTGGTGAATGTCGCGCATCGCGATCATCCGCTCTCGCAACTGCCTCGCGTGCGGTTCGCGCAGCTTGCCGAACACCTGCAATTGATGCTGGCTTCGCAATCCGCCCATCTGCTGACGAGTGAATACCTGATCTCGGCGAAGAAGTGGCACGTCCAGAGTCAGACGACGCTCATCGATCTGTTGAAGAGTGGTCTCGGGTGGGGCATCGTGCCCAAGAGACTCATCGAGCCGGAACTGGCTTGCGGCGAATTGAAGGAGCTGGCCCTTGAAGCCTATCCGTTCACCGAATGGACCGTGGGTCTGGACCTGATCCTGAACGTGGAGGCCAAGCCGGGCGTCGTCACCGCCTGGCTCAAGTCCGAACTGTCGCGAACGCGTGCCTTTGCATAGCGTGACTTGCCGGACAGTGGGGCGACAACAAAGTGATCACCAGCGTTCGCAGGACGCCCCCGCCAGGAAACGCCACTCTAGTTGTTGTTCGTTCCTCGATTGCTGTCGTCATGTAGCGCGACACCTTCGCGTGATTCTCCTACGGAGCGACAGCAATCCATGAACATTCGGTGAGTACTTTGAGGCATTCCAGACCGACCTGGTCGCATACGCTGTGAGAACCCTCGGTACTTCCGCCTGCGGATAGGAGTAGTCCCAAGAAATGACGGCTCAGCGACCACCGATGGGCCTCTGCCTGGACCAACTGTTCCGTGCCGGCCTGATCACGCTGCAAGGGGCCCTGTAGGTACGGGCCAAGAAGGCGCCTCTCGCTCGTTCGCGCGCAACGCCCAGTAGGCAAGTGCGACACAAATGCGCGAACAACCGGTGAGTACTTGCGATCGGTTGCGACTCGCGCTGAAATGCAGGCCTGTTCAACTTGAATGAGGACTGCTAACGCGCGCGCAACAAAAGGAAAGGCCCAGCACTGCTACCAACAGAGCCGGGCCTGGAGAAATAGCCCTCGTAGTTAAGGCTGGAGCTGATACTAAGCCCCACGGATCAACTCGTCAAGTTGATTCTTCACGCCAATATTCTGGCGCGGTGCATTTCTCTGTTGCGGCGTCGAGGCTCTGCGCAATGGCACTCGACCGTATCCCCAATGCCAAACCCAAAGTCCGTGGCGCCATGGAGGCACCTTACCGCGAGCGAGGAAAAGGGAGGAGCTTCCTCTGGTATGTCTACAGCCCTCGGAGCGACAAGGATTGGGCCCTTCGCAGCGATCTCGAGTACTACCACTTTCTTAGCGTTGAAGCAGACCCGTCCATTGCGTCTGTCGACTACGCGCCCAAGAAGCGTGTTACTCGCGTCGCTGGCGAATACATCGCCAGCGTTGTTGACGTTGAGATAAAGCTGGCGACCGGTGTGGTCATTTGGCGAGAGGTCAAGAGCGAAGCGAGCCTTGCCGCAAACGCAGATGCCCGAGCTGAGCTCCAGCTGCTGGCACAGTCGAAACAAAGCAGCCGCATCGGCGACCGGTACGAGTTGGTGACCGAACGGCAGCTACTGGCGAATCCGATGCTGCTTCGGAATTGGCATCAGGCTATCCCGTGGATTGCTCAAGTTCGCGACGTCCCTCTTGAACAGGAGGTCGATGAGATCGCGGCTCTCATCATGCGGAAAGGCACGGTCATGTTCTCTCAGATTCTTGAACTTGGGGGGAGAAATGACCAGGCCATCTATGGTGCCGCCATACTGCGTGCCGTCCAGACGGGGGCTATTCGGAGCGATCTCGATGCAAAGCCGTTCTGCAAGTACACGCGATTCAAGATCGCCTAACCATGAGGCATCGGGACATCCAGCCCGCCCAAAGGAACTACGCAGCGTGGCGAGACTACAGCCCTGAAGGCTTGGGCTCCTCAGATCGTGAACGGTTTGACCGATTGCGCAAAGGAGTAATGCACTACTTGGACACTGGGAGGGCGAGACGTGCAGCGAAGATCGCCGGCTGCTCGCCTACTCGTCTGTTAAAGCTGTGCGAGCGTTGCATATCTATTGCCGAGGACGGTATGCCCGAGGGCTTCATCGCCTTAGTAGACGGCGTGCGATTGAATGTCTACAGAAGGCGAAAGGGGCTCCCCAAGGGTAAGAACTCGGCGAGGAAGGGGAGTGCAGGAGCATTCAACGCTCTCCTTGCCGCATACCCCGACCTTGAGAGCAAGTTGATCGAGTGCATCAACAATGGAGGGGGCGAAAAGAAACCGTCAAAAGCTCCGCTGGTTGCTGCCGTTTTCGGCGTGTTCGTGCGCGAATGCGCGAAGCTGCGAGGGCAAGACGAGTATCCGAATAACACCGAGAGCAAGGCACGACGGTCTGTCGAGCGCTTCGTCAAGGCATACAAAATTGCTCACCCGGAACTCGCGGGTGTATGGCATGGAGAAGAGGCAAATAAGAAGCTAACCCTCGGTAACGGACTCCACAGTTTTAAGTTGGCGACTGTGCCCTACTCGGTCGTGGGTATTGACGCTCACGAGATCCACTGCATCGGAACCGTAGTTATAGACGGACCAGGAGGTGCACGCGCGATCCCAATTGAACGCCTTTGGATATATGCCTGCTGCGATGAGGGTTCGAGAGCGGTGCTTGGCTACTCTGTGGCGATCTCCACTGAAGTGCGTGCAGACGATCTGGTCGCTGCGGTCAAGTGTGGAACTGTACTTTGGGAGCGGCGTGCGGCACGAATTGGCGATTACGTGTATCGCAGCGGGAGCGGCCTCCCGTATGGAACTATTAAGGGTCTGGGACCATGTCGCCCCTCGTGCATCAAGCTCGACAACGCGGCCGCACACTATTCGAAACAGGTCCAGAACGGCCTACGTAGATCGCTAGGTTGCACATTGACCTGGGGTCCTGTTGGATGCTGGTGGAGTAATGCCATCACTGAGCGTTTGTTCAGAACTCTAGAAACTCATGGGTTTCAAATACTCCCATCGTCCACCGGTTCGAACACTCAGGACGTGCATCGCGGAAACTCCGCGAAAGAAGCCACAAAACATGGAATCCGATTCGACGACCTCGTCGATTTGGTGGACGTTCTTTTTGCCGAATACAACTCGTCAAAGTGCAAGGCGCTGGGTGGAATATCTCCCCTAGAGGCATTGACTGGCCACCTCGATCTCGGAGACGCTGTGATACAGCGGCCTGTTCCTCCGAGAACGGCATTGTCGCCTCCCCTAGGGGTCTCAATCGAACGACTTCCCGTGCGTGGAAACTACGAAGAGGGCAGGCGGCCATACGTCGAGATTGATGAATCCAGGTACACCAGTCCCTCCCTAGCGGAGAGGTTCGACTTAATTGGTGAGAGGGTAGTTGCGCACGTTGACGGGAGCGACATGCGCGAGGTACCTCTGTACTCCGAAAAAGGAGCGTCACTTGGTACTGCGGTTCCCGACAAGCTGTACTGGCGAGAGAATAAACACAGCAGATGGCTCAGAAAGCAAGTGAACAAGGCGGTGCGCCGTGGGTACATCGATAACGCGGCAAGCAATCCCATCGAGCAATTCATCGCACTCTCTGCTCGCGCGGCGTACGACGGTCACAACCCGGCTCGTCCGAAGGTATCCAAAGATGGAACACGCGCCGCAGCGGCCTCGCACGAAACTAAGAAGCCAGTATCAGTCAAGGCGCCGAAGAAGGGTGGTACGGATGACACTACCCCAGTCCGTCCGATCGGTCGCATTCCGAAGCATCTTCGCAACACGGATTGGAGCAAATACTAGATGCATGCTGATCACCGTGCGCGTCTTCTCGCAGAAGGCCCTGAACGAGAAGAGGCGTATGCCAAGCATCCCGTGGTGACTGACCGAGCGAAGATTGCGACTCCTTCCGTCAAGGCGGCTGAGGAGCGCATTTCGGAACTCGTCTATCACCGAGAAGTAGGCGGGTATTGGGTAGCACCACCGAGAAGCGGAAAGACGTCTGCGATTGCATTGATCTCAGAGATGATCGCGCGCAAGTTCCCAGAGGCGTTTGTGGCTGTCTTCGGGGCCAAAGCACACCGGACACATTCTGAGCTGACCTACTTTACCGACCTTCTTTTCGATCTTGGACACGGAGGTCTGGGAGGAAGAGTCTCCGACAAGCGTGTTCACTTTCTCAAGACGGTCATCGCGCAATGTCGAAGTAAGCGAAGTGATTGCTTTCTGATGTTCGTCGACGAGGGACAGAACTGGAGAGAGTTTGAGTTGGAACTCTTGAAGGATCTAGAAAACGATCTCAGGCGGACCGGAAACATCACGACCATCACCATATTTTTTGCGCACACCAACATTGAAGTCGAGCGATCAAAGTTGCTGAGTCACAGCCGGACGGACCTCGTTGATCGTTATCTCGTGGACGGCAACGAGTTCTTGGGCACCGGAAGCCTGAACGATGTGAGGGAGGTGCTCGCAGCTTACGACGACGCGCGCTTCCATCAGTTTCCGGAAGGAAGCGGACTGTCCTTCTCGGAGTTTCTTCTTCCGCGCGCCTTTCGCCAAGGATGGCGCCTCGCCGCCGAGGCGGAGGGCGCTTGGGCTGCGTTTCAGCAGTCGACGCAATTTCGGGTAGATGATCGAAGCAACTCAATCAGCATGAACGTCGTCGCAAGATCGATCCGCAACTTCTTCTTCGTTGTAAATGATCGAGAACATCAAGAGATCTGGGGGCAGAGTATCTGGATCGATGCTATACGACCTGCCCAACGAAGAAGGGACCCGGATGGGAAGGACTAAACAAGGTCTTGGACTGACCACTCTGTACTGTCGCAGCGAAGCGAGCCTGGTAGGTTCGGATGTGGCCCTGGAGGACCGCAATAGGATATATCTCTGGTCGCGCGGCTGGAGTTCCGCGCACGAAGGTCCATTCACGATTCTGGCCAAGTTTGCGCTCGTCAACGATCTGGACGACCACGGGATCAATCGGGTCGTTCTCGGCGGCGGAGGCATAAATCATGCAGTCAGAGGTATCGGCAGGAGCCTCCTCATGACGCGCTGGACAGGGACTGAGACCGGCGTGTTGGGTATCGCCGAGCGACTAAGGGCGACCTCGTTGGGCAGCGCGTTCCCTTGGTGTACCGCAATAGCGGGCGATGAAAATTTTCGCTACTGTCCGACCTGCCTGTCCTGCGGTTTTGCCGCTGCCGGGTTTCAGATTGACGCATTGGTTCGATGTCCCATTCACGGAGACCTGCTGCTCTCCTCGTGTCGGGAATGCTCTGCGCCGACGCCTAGGTACGCGGTCTGTCGTAGTGCATTTCGCGAGCCAATGCGATGCACGGCCTGCAAGGAAAGTCTGGCTCGCGGGTGGGACCTTCGCGACCTGATCTCGGTTTGGAAGGCACCTCGTCGGTGCAAGGCGTTGATAGATCTTGATCGGTGGTGCCGGCAAATCAATCACGCGGGCGTGGACTGGCGGGGTTTGCAGGATTGGCCATCAGGGGTCTCTCTAAAGGAGCAACGAGAAACTGCGTTTCACGTGCTCCGACGACTCGTCCCACTGGAACTACCAAAAAAGATTCTGCGCGACGTTCCACTCCGCGTTGAGTTCACCCTTGAAGGCTCCCCAGCTCGACCCACGGAATTGGAGCAAGAGCAGGAATGCAGGCACGATCGACGTCAGATCTACAAGTCGATTCGGCGTCACTTTGCACGGAAATGGTCCATCCGATTTCCAAGCTTCAATTGGTTCTATGACGACGATCTGATCTCTGATGGGTCCGGCTGCATCTTGACGTGTGATTCAAGCATTTCGATCTTCCGCCACGCGTTTCATTTGTGGAGAGCTCGATTTGAAGCTTCACAAACTGCGGCGAAGAGGCCACGAGGAGAACGGGGACTGTCGCTCAACCTCCGGGACAAAGCAGATGGCGCGGAACTCTTCTCGGAAGCGCGAGCATGGGGTGTTTTTGCGCTTGCTTGCTTGCAAGCTGACTGCGCCAGCGCGCGTCGCTGGAACGAGCGCATGCGCTTGGCGTTGGCCGCGGCCGGATCTGAATCACGTCGCTGGCTGCTTCTACCAGTCGTACAGGAGCTTGCTGACCACCTTAGTCCAAAGAGGCGCGCGTGGCCAGCGTCCCTAACTGCGGTGTCTTCTTCGATTGGAACAAGCGAATCGGGGCCGAGGGTTGTGCTATTTCGGGAGTCGTGGGGAACATCCTAGAAGACTGGAGGCAAGTGTGTCGGATGAATATATTCGCTTCGAACGTCTTGTGGCGCCATTCGGTCTCGACGGCGTGGATGGGGCCTATCGGTATCCACTGGCCGATTGTGACTTAGTGGGCTGCCTTGATGATCTGTCCGCGGTGAAGCGTTGGCTGGCCGACTATGAGGACATCGACAGTACGTGGAGAAAGTATCGGCTTGCAGCTGAACTGCTTCTCAATTGGGCTTGGTTTTACCAGCACAAAGCCGTTTCGTCTATGAGCGCAACAGATCTGGACGGCTTTCTTGATGCCTTGGCAAATCCTCCCCGTAGCTGGCTGGTCAGTTCCGAAGACCAACGCGCTCCTTTGCGCAAGCCAATGGAAATTTCAAACATCTCGTTAATGCGTGCCGTGATCAGCTCGATGGTTCTCTGGATGAATCGCCATGGCTATGCTCACCTGCGGTTTGGTGTGATTCGCCAGGTGGACAACGGCCTACAGCCAGCAAGGCGCATGGCCCGCGGAAGAACCCCTCCAACCGAACCAATTAGCTTGCGCGAATGGCACCATATCTGCCAGGTCCTAGACACTCAATGTACGCTGGAAATGAAGGCAATGGTCGAGTTGATGTACTTCTGCAGACTTCGGGTGAGCGAGTTGTCTCGAGTACTTTGGAGCGACGTTCGAAGGCCGAGCAAAGCTTTTCCTGCATGGCAGATCGTAGTGAGACACGGGGGGGCAAGGCGCATTGTTCTGGCTAGTCCTGCCGCCGAGACGCTTGAAGTTCTGATGCACGAGATGGGACGCGCAGCATCGTCGGATTTCGTCGCTCAACTCCTTGGAAATCGTTCGCGAGCCACTATGGAGTACAACGTCGGCAAGGTGTTCCAGATGGCCGCAGCGGTGGCGAGAGAGGCTGGGGACCGCGACTCTGAAAGAGCGCTGCTGTCGCGCAAGATCCCTGCTCTAACCAAAGCGTACGAGGTCCACGCGCCAAGCCATCTTCGGGCGATCAGGGCGTGCCTCGGTCTCAACATTCATGATTCGGCTGGAGTACATCCGACCATCCAGAATCTCACAACAGCACTGGACGGCGGACACCTGTTGCAGCTGCACGAGGGTCTTCGAGAGGTCTGGACTCTCGTTCGGCCGGGATGGCCTTCGCTCGCTTCGGTCGAGCCCAACAAGGTGCCTCTGGCGTAGGACGAGGGAGCAGCAGTGATTTTCCGAGTGGCGTGTAGTCGGACCCGAGGCTTCGCGCAAGCGAAATGCTGAGGCTTACTGCGAAGCGAGGTCCTGAACCGCGAACACCTTTGCTTTTCCAGCCGTTGCGACCACGTCAGATCAGACGGCCGAGAAGGGCGTTTTCATGAAGTCGCCATATTTTTTCACTGCAATCTCTCCATCCGTCAAGCGATCGCGCTCGCACGACCCTTCGCCAAAGTGCCTCAGCGTCCGGGTCAAGTCCTGGCGGGCCTTCCAACTGGTATAAGGCGTCCGGACTCTGTCCTGAAGTACATGCGGTCGACATCGAACCCTTCAATCTGCGTGCTGACTCGACCTTCAGCTCGTTCTTTACAGTAGCCGATGGCGCATCGCTCACCGCGTAGCTCGATCACCTGCCAGCGCAAGAGGGTCAACTTGGGCTCGATGTCCGGCCCAGGCGTTTGCCAGACGAATATGAAGTCTGAGTTCATAGCGTTTCGAAGTGATTCCGCATTCCCTTCGGCCGGACTCCCAAGATTCAACTAGGGCTGTTCTAGGAGGCGAATCGATCAGCGTCCAACTCGTTCGACGGTGACTGGAAGCAGGCGTGGCCAGTTTCTCTCCCCCGGCGGCCGGGCAGACGACATTGCCACTCAATTGTCAGAGCAGCTTGGCACCGGTTCTTGTGGCGAACTGCCCGTAGCCAAGTAGCCGAGAAGTCGAGATGTGGCGAGCGATGCGTCCAGGCGCATCAGTTTGACGCGGACTTGTCCCACATGGCGCTGTCGCTGCGAGCCAGGCGGGGATGTCCAATTGCCGGAGCCTGCTGGGGTCGTGAGCGAGGAAGACCGTAACGACGGGTCGATACAGCCGAAACGGCCATTTCGCCAAAACGGTGCCCAGGTCCGCTGCGTGCCCTGAGCGGAAGTTGCGGCCCCCAAGAAAGGCGGCCGTTCCATATACACGGCACACGGGGCCGGTGGACAGCCTGACGGCTAGCTCGCTTCAGCCATTGGGTTGACATCATCAATAGTTCGTTGATATTGGAATCATGGATGCAAAAGATGTTGTGCGTTCCCTCGCAGCACTTGCCCAATCCGCCCGTCTCCAGGTATTCCGCGCGCTAGTCATTGCTGGCCCGCAGGGAATGACCCCCAGCGTCATGGCAGTGGGCCTGGGCACCCCGGCCAACACGCTGTCCTTTCATCTCAAAGAGTTGCTGAATGCAGGCTTGGTCACGCAGGAACGTCAAGGCCGCAACCTCATCTACCGCGCGGCGTTCGAGCAAATGAATGCCTTGCTGGTCTATCTCACGGAAAACTGCTGCCAGGGCGAGGCTTGCGCCGTAGAAGTAGCAGGCGACGCCTGCAAGTGCTAACCCTAGATGATCAGCCCCGCTCTCACGGCTGCCTCGCAGCCCAAAGCCGCCATCAGCTTCTTCGAGCGCAACCTCACGGTGTGGGTGGCCCTGTACATCGCGGTCGGCATCGCATTGGGCCAGTTGCTTCCCGGCGTCTTTCAGGCGGTGGCCCGCCTCGAGGTGGCCAAGGTGAACGTTCCGGTCGGGGTGCTCATCTGGGTGATGATCATTCCTATGCTGCTGAAGATCGACTTCGGCGCCCTCGGCCATCCGTCACGCCGGCTTCGAGCCGACCGTCATCGAATACCTGAAGACGCCGCCCTCGAAGGAGAAGGCAGCTGGTGGCGGGCATGGGCATCACCGTGCGCGAACTGCTGCGCGAGAAGGGAACGCCCTATGCCGAACTCGGCCTGACCAATCCCAAGTCCTCCGACGAGCAGCTTCTTGACTTCATTGGCCAGCAACCAATCCTCATGAACCGGCCGGTCGTCGAAACGCCGCGCGGCACGAAGCTCTGCAGGCCTTCGGAGGAAGTCCTCGAACTGCTGCCTGTCGGCAAGCTGCCTCCGTTCACGAAGGAAGACGGCGAAGTCATCGTCGACTCGGGCGCACGGCGTGCCTGATACGGACCCTACGTTCCCGGCCCTGAACGCGGAACTCTTTGAAGCGCCTACCCAGGAAGGCTGCCTACAGCAAGCTGGCGACGCTGGAAGCCGCTCGCCTGCTTCAAGCCATGGGCGGCGAGGTGAAGGTCTTCGACCCGACAGGGATTCCACTGCCCGACGGTGCGCCCGACGGTGCGCCCGACACGCACCCCAAGGTGCAGGAGTTGCGTTCTCTGGCCGCCTGGTCCGAGGGCAAGGTGTGGTGCTCCCCGGAGCGCCACGGCGCGAGGACCGGCATCATGAAGGCGCAGATCGACTGGATTCCACTGAACACCGAGGCGGTCCGGCCCACGCAGGGCAAGACGCTGGCCGTCATGCAAGTCTCCGGAGGTGGCCAGTCGTTCAATGCGGTCAACCAGATGCGCATTCTTGGCCGGTGGATGCGGATGGTCACCATCCCCAACCAGTCCTCCGTCGCGAAGGCCTTCAACGAGTTCGATGAGGCCGGCCGCATGAAGGCGTCCGCGTACTACGACCGCATCGTCGATGTCATGGAAGAGCTTTTCAAGTTCACGCTGCTCACTCGCGGCGTCAGTCCGTATCTGGTCGACCGATACAGCGAGCGCAAGCAGAGCGCTGTAGAACTGTCGAAGCGCGTCAAACAGCAATCCAGCAATCTACCTGATTTGAGGCAATATGTTGAAGTCAGTCCTTCGTCCAGCGCCGCGGGATTCAAGCAGCCGCAGATGTCGGACTTGTATCCGAGCGACCGCCAAGAGGTAAAGATGGGCGTGAACGCGCAGATGGATAAAGGATGGAGCCGATGGGCCAACCAGGGCTTTCTGTGGAGAGCAGCCAGAGCTACAGCAGCGTCGTGCAGTGCGTCGGGGCGAAGTACACCTGGTCGCGGCAAGCAGGCCACTCGCTTGCAAGACGTAACTAGAAGCGCAGTTCTCCCAACGCTTCGAAGCCTGCGTCCATTGCTTGGTCGTAGTCTGCAAAACGTGCTAGGGATTCCATCACGCAGGTAGAGGGGTTGATTGAACTGGGCGCACCCACTAAGCACCATGAATATTCGCCGGGATGGTGTTGCGTTACGGTCACCCCCAACTGGTCACGTGCGCCGCACGTGCTCATATGTGGGCATCCCGATGCCAGAAGCCGAAGTAGCGAATCACCGCACGACCGAGCGGGGTGATGTCCGTCACCGTAGCCGATCGTTCATGACCAGGATTGAAGGGCGCAAACGTTACGTTGAGGTAGCCTGCATCGCACAAGCTATGCAGGTGGCCAATATCGGCGCGCCTTGCGAAACGCATGGGCAAGCATCCGCTGACTATGCGCTTGAGGATGTCTTGGCTCATTGGCTTGCCTTTGCGTGCAAAGAATCATTGGAACATCATTCATACCTCGATGTCCTATTCATAGGTAACAACCTGAACCCGGCGCCTATTCTTGGCACACGCCGATCCGCGGGTGCAACGACAACAGGCAGGGTGGTGAAGGCCCGGGTTTTGTGCGCTTGAGTACAGACAGAAATCTCAAGTACGTTCTATTCTGCTTCCTGAGGTGCAGAAGAGACTGGGCGAGATCGGCGCGGCTTGCGCGCAGTCGCCGTTCGAATCCTGCAGATCAGAACGCAGGGGGGATTTTCCGGCGCGGCATAAGCCGCCAGGCGGCTGCAGAGAAGGAGCGTGCGAAATGAAGCCGTTGATTCATGGCGCAGTGGGCCGTTCGGCACTCAAGCGCGCAAGCACCGTATGGTGGACCATCATGGGGTTGGTCAGTCTTCTGCTGGCCGGCTCTGTTGCATCAGACTCGCATCCTGTTGAGCTGATGGCCTGGATTGGGCGATTCGCCGGCGCTGCCTTCGCTCTTCTCCTGTGCATCTGGGGGCTTCACCGAATCACTTGTTGGTTTGTTAACGCGTTTGCAAACTTGGAGTGATGATCTGCAACCGGAGTCGCGCAGACTGGACGTTGTGCGAAACCAGAAGTCGTTCGATCACGAACCTGACGCCAATGGCCCGGTAGTTCGCCAGGTTGTCGATCAGTGCGTAGATCCGTAGATCTGGGGAAAAGCGCTTTTCCTTTCGCTTCCAGTCGATTGGCTGGCTTCGGAGCGTCAGTGAAACGGGGCGTCCTACGCTTTGGACGTCAAAGCGTATCGGCTTCCTCGCCGAAATTCGCGCCAAAGTCGTAGTAGTCAAGAAGGTCTATGGGGCCGTAACCAGCGTCGGTCACCAGGAGCATCGCGTGCGAGCGGTTGTGCAGTAGAAACGCACCCAAGGCTGATCTTGCACCGTAACTGTCCAATGCCAAGAGCATCTGACCCGGCACGCGTCCATCGCCACCCACTACGACGCGGGTGCGTGTGGCATGACAAACCAGGCTGTATTTCATGCTCGGTGCTACAAGCATGAATCTGCGCGCCAGCAACTCCATCACCGGCGCATCTGCATCAAGACTTGGAAGCCTGTGGAGTGGTGCAAAGGGGATGAATCCCGCCGAGCCGAGATCAGGCTCGGCGCTAGCTCGCCGGCCTATCGCGCGCTTCGAGCCTTGGTGAGAATCTGACATTGCGTTCTCCTGTCACGAGACGAAGTGCCCCGATCACTCATCGTGCGCCCGATCGTGAAAATCGCCTAGACTTGTTTTGCGTGAGAAGCGCGCATTGGCGGCCCAACGGCAAGGCTGGGCAGTCTATTCAAGCAGCGCCGCCCGGGCGGACCTACGGATGGATCTACCAGAAGTCAGACCCGGTGAGCACTCGCCTTGGCGAGCAGGCCGCATCACTACAATGCCGCCGCGTCATCCGACGAGAGGTCAGGTCACCGGTGCGGTCCGCTTACATGAGGCTTGGCAGCATCGGTGAGGCAACTGCGCGTCGCCAAGTGCAGTGAGTGGGGCCGTCATCGGTGGACAGTGCTTTTTCAAAGCGCATGGGCGCATTCGTCTTGCTGTCCGACTCGGCGAGTAGCGCCACCGTCAGCCAACGCGCCAGTGGGGTGACGTCGCCAAAGATGGTCGCATATGCGCAGTCGGACGCATCACGGCCAGAGGCCAGCCGAACGAGGCCCATGGGAATGGCCATGCCGGTAGGGTCGAAGATGTACCAGCGGCAGCCCAAGTACACCTCGACATAGGCGTGGAAGTCAGTAGGGCCGAGCGCGGGATCCGCTCCGTAGTCAAATCCGGTCGCGAAGCGCGCCGGCAGATTCAAAGCCCGGCACAGGGCGATCATCAGATGCGCAAAGTCGCGGCAAACTCCTTCACGATTTTTGAACGTATCCACCGCGGTCGTGGTCGCATCTGAACTGCCTGGCGTGAAGACGATGTGCCGCTGGACCCAATCACAGATCGTTTGCACGCGGCTATAACCCTGGAAAAGACTTCCAAATTGCTGATTCGCAAATGCGCTGAGGATGTCCGATTCGCAGTAGCGGCTTGGGTATAGGAAAGGCAGCACTTCCCCGGGCAGGCTGCAGACCCACGTTTCCGGCACTTCGGCCGGATCATTCCGGGCGTGAATGAGGTCAATAACACATCGATAGCGCACGACGAGAAGACCCGTGTCGGCGCGAAGGCGCAATAGCCGCATGGAACTTAGCGGATCGGTGAACTCTTGTGAAGCGATGGCCGGGGATAGTTCCAGAAACTCGCTTACGAGCCGTTGGCGCTTGGTGCGTGCAGCTTGGACATTGAACAAGAAGTCGGCGCCGGGTTGATTCACCTTGTAGGTAAGCTCAACTGAGTACGCCATGCGCGTCGGTATGGAACCATCCGGCGGGGCATCCGTCGGGACGAGCGAGGATGCCGAGAGCTCAACCATGATTTCTCCAAAGGGGAAAGTATTCTCATACGTCGCCAAGAATTCGATCAGGGGGCGAAATGCGGAACACCTGCTTGTCGAAAACAAGGGCGGTCCGGCCAGGCCGAACTCCGGCCCAGGCGCTGGGCATCACCCCGGCTCGGGAGGCTCGCGATGGCTCGCGTTCGCTCGGCGGCCAACCTCGTCGAGTATTTCATTCAACTCTGATGTGCAGCGATCCGCGGCGCGGGCGATCGCGCCATTCACGGAAAGACCTTCGAGTAGCGGTTTCATCAACGCTGCACGCATGGCCCTGACAACATATTCACGATCAACCAAGTCACGTGCTGTCAGTGCCATTGCGTCGTACTTCGTACGAAGGATCACATCATCTTTGTATCCTGCCATGGTGAATCCCTCGAGATCTCGGTTGTCGACGAAGGCGCGTCAGGCTCGACCGTGCTGGGGCATCGATGGCGTGGACTTCTTCTTCGATTCGGCGGCCTGATCGAGCGTGAGATCAGGCTCGCGGGTCGCACCCTGTGCAGGGCCTGGCGCCTCGGTCGAGGCTTCTGAGGTGGCCTGGCGGACCGGTGCTGCAGGTGAGAGGGTCTCGTGCCGAGACGAGCGCCGAAGATGGAGTTGTTGGGACATCAATATCTCCTGATGGAATCGATTTCGAAGTCATTGATCCAAAGCTCCGCTCTTTCCTCAACCGCTCGGATGGCATCGCCGTCATTGGCGAATTGCCTACATAGAACGATGTTGCACTTGCATGCTTCGGCGAGAAACAGCGCTGCAGCGGCGCTCACGATTCCTTCAAGTGAGGCGCCGACAAGACGGCTGCGTATTTCCCACCCTCGATACGGATGGCGGATGAAGTCCCGATGCTGTTGCATGCATTTTTACTTGAGGGAGAGCGATGCCCGATGTTGCCCTTGTAGAGCCTGAGGCTCCTGCTGTCTGTCTGCCAGCGCACATAGCAGCCTGCCGGTCAAAGCAGCGCTGCGTAGCTGCGTGTGTCCTCTGCATAGCAGGCGCAGGCGGCCGCTTCGAGTCCTGGGCGATCAAGTACCTTAACCGTGCCCCGGCTGTATTCGATCAAGCCATCGTTTTGCAAGCAACTGGCGGCCACGGTGATGCCGACACGGCGCACGCCGAGCATGTATGCCAGGAACTCCTGAGTGGCATGAAAGTTGTCGGCGTGTGCACGGTCCTGGCTCATCAAGAGCCAGCGCGCCAAGCGCGGGCCGATCTGATGAAAGCGCGCGCACGCGGCCGATACGGCCAACTGGGACATGGAGACAACGGTATAGCGGTCCAATATGCGGCGCAGCGCCCGGCCATGCCTGAGTTCGCGACGGAAATCGCCAGCGGTCATGCGCCACGCGTGGCCCGCGCCTTGCACCAGTGCGCGCACGGGCGCGTTCACTACACCGAGGGCAAGATGCAAGCCCAACATGCCCTCGCGCCCCACCATACCCACTTCGATGCCGGGATGATCGTCGCCCCGAGCCACCAGCAAGATGTTGCCGTCGACAGGAAAATAGACGTGCCGAGTCGCCGAACCTTGCTCGTAGAGCACTTCATCCAGGGTAAGGTCGATAGCCGTACAGGCCGCCAGCAGGCGCCTGCGGTCATGCCGCGGCAACAGTTCAATGAGGTGATTCTCGGCGGAGGGCAAGGGCGTCTCCCGGAGCGCAGGATGCACCAGTCTGCTTGAAGTCGGGGGGTGTGACTGTCTGCCAGCACACATAGCGTGCCCGACGCGGGCGAGGCTCAGATTGCCAGCTGATTCGGCAGCAGCCGGTCGTACTCCTTCTTGACCACCGCGTAGCACTCGCACGATCGCTGTTCGAGCCCTTGACGGTCGAGCACCGATATACGGCCTCGCGCGTAGCGGATGAGGCCAGCCCTTTGGAGCTTGAGCGCGCTTTCGGTGACGCCTTCACGCCGCACGCCCAGCATGTTGGCGATCAACTCCTGTGTCATCACCAGCTCGCTGCCTTGCAACCGGTCGAGGCTCAGAAGTAGCCAACGGCACAGCTGCTGGTCAAGCGAATGGTGTCGATTGCACACCGCCGTTTGCGCCATCTGGGTGATCAGCGCCTGGGTGTATCGCAGGAGCAGATGCAGGACCGGACCGGCGCGGTTGAATTCTTCCTTGATCGCCTGCGCCGACAGCCGCCAGCCCTTGCCGGCACTCTGCACGACCGCTCGACTGGTGGTGGACTCGCCGCCCATGAAAATCGAGATCCCCACAATGCCTTCGTTGCCGACGACAGCGATCTCCGCGGATGCGCCGTCCTCCATCACATAGAGCAAGGAAACGATGGAGCTTGTGGGAAAGTAGACATGGCTCAACGTGCTGCCAGATTCGTACAGCACCTGTCCCAGTGGCATCTCGACGGCCTCGAGGTGCGGGAGCCAACGCTGCCATTCGGTATCAGGCAGCGCACAAAGCAACTGGTTGTTCCTTGATTCGGGTTCGTTGGCCATCGCTTCCTCCTGGCTTCGAGGACGACCTTGGGGCCCTGCCGACGAGGAAGAGGCCGTGACAGCCAGTATAGGCCGCGTGGTGCATGTCGGCGGCCTCTTTTGTCCGCTATCGCACAGTCGGTCAGCGGCCTGCCTCTTCACAGCCGCTCGTGGCACGGCACGCTGCGGCACCCACTTTGTGCGGCGGCGCACAGACGGTCGTCGTGGAATGGGCCATCCTGCGCATGGCAGCTTGTCGGCGCTGGTAGAGGTTGCTTCGGCAGCCGGCCTTTGCGGGCGGCACCTCGATGCCGACGGCTGTCGCCAACAGGAGCCTCTCATGGCATTCACTATCACTCAATCACCGTTCAACACCCGCGCGTGGCTGAACTCGCGTGGAACCCTCATTTGGATCGCCTGGGCGCTCGTGGTGATCGGGGCGCTCAACTGGGGCTGCATCGGACTCTTCGACGTCAATCTTGTGGCCCTGATTTTCTCGGGCATGCCAGTGCTCGGCCGTGCCGCGTATGTGCTCGTGGGCATTGCCGGCTTCTACTTTCTCATTGCCCCGTTCCAGGGTGCCGCTGATGACAGCAAGTAGAGATGGGGCGGTCCCCGTTCGCCACGCGCTTGCGAGCCGTGCGTCTTCAGGCACGCAACATGAGGCGGATGGGGTAGCGAGGCTCCTGTCTGGAGGCCCCCGGGGCTGCTTCTTGTTCTCGGTTGTGGCTCTTCCGGGGCTGTTGACGCAACTTGTTCCGTTGCCTCGCATTGCCGCGCGCGGGATGCCTAGCCGCCATGCGGTAACCAGGCACTCGTGTCGATAGGCGCGCTGCCACCTATTGGAGATCATCATGGCCTTAGGCATTTATTTCATGATTGCGCTGCTCATCGTGGCGTGCACCCCCCTGATGTACGTGATCGGAAACTGGGCCTACCTGCGATTCGCAAAGGGAATTCCTGCGTTCGGTCTAACGATCCCATGGACCCGTTCGACCCAGTCCGATCGACACCTACCTGAGACAACTCAAGCGGACCAATTGTTGGTGAATGAGAGAGTTCGCGTACGTTGGGAGCCGAACTGGACAACCCCGCCCGACATCCCAGCGGAAATGCAGGCCCGGATGAAAGAACTGGCGATCAGCTTCGACGGCCGGCAGTTCAATTTTTCCGGCTATCGCTACGACCAGCTCTTGGATGCGATCAACTACGCAGAATTGACCCAATCCCGAAGTGCGCTTCATGGGCAGCGTCGAGACTCGGGGGCTTGAAGTGGTCTTGGCCCCCTTGTTCGAAAGCGAAGGAGCGACAACATGAGGATTGCACAGGTGGCGCCACTGTTCGAGGCGGTGCCTCCGAAACTGTACGGAGGCACGGAGCGGGTGGTAGCGCACCTCACGGACGCACTGGTCGACCAGGGCCACGAGGTCACGCTGTTCGCCGCCGGTGAGACGCAGACCAAGGCGAGGCTGATTGCGGCGCGTGCCCGTCCGCTGCGCCTGGACAGCGGACGCCTGAACTCGGACCTGGCCAGCCACCTTGCCATGATGCACGAGGTGAGGCGGAGCGCCGATGCGTTCGACGTCATTCACTTTCATGTGGACCTGATTCACTTTCCCTTTTTCGAGGGCATGCCGGAGCGCACGCTCACGACCCTGCATGGCCGGCTCGACATCGACGACTTGCGCGGCGCCTATGCGCGCTGGCCTTCGTATCCGCTGGTGTCCATTTCGCGCAGCCAGCGCGCCCCGCTGCCGGATGCCAACTGGTACGCCACCGTTCAGCACGGCGTGCTCCCCGATCACTACCAGTTCAACCCGTGGGCCCAAGGAGGCTACCTGGCCTTCCTGGGACGGATCTCGCCGGAGAAGCGCCCCGATCGTGCGATCGAGATCGCGAAGGCGGCTGGCGTGCCCTTGAAGATCGCGGCCAAGGTGGATGCAGTGGATCGCGCCTACTTCGACACTTGCATCCGGCCACTACTGGACCATCCGCTGATCGACTTCGTTGGCGAGATCGGCGATTCGCAGAAGAGCGCCTTCCTGGGCGGCGCGCGGGCGCTGCTGTTTCCAATCGACTGGCCGGAGCCGTTCGGCCTGGTAATGATCGAGGCGATGGCGTGCGGGACACCCGTCATTGCCTGGCGCTGCGGCTCGGTCCCCGAGGTGGTGCAGCACGGTGTCTCAGGCCTCATCGTCGACAACATCGAGGAGGCCGTGAAGGGAGTGCACGCTATCGCCGGGTTGTCGCGCGCGCGCGTGCGGCGAGCATTCGACGAGCGCTTCACCGCGCAAGCGATGGCAAAGCGCTACGCCCGCCTGTATTGGCAACTCGTTCGCGATCGCCGACTGAAAAGAGGCGAGGTGGCATGAACACGCCCCTTGCGCCAGGAGCGGCCCATCTTCCGCCCGATTTGGCAAGCGCATCCATTCCCCGCACGCCCGACCATCTCTACGTCCTCAAGGAAGGCGACAGTTTCGTGGTCGCCGACACCTATGGCGACATCGCCGGCTCGGGCGACGGATTCTTTCAGGAAGACACTCGCCTGCTGTCGTGCTTCTACCTTTTGCTGGGCGGCGAAAGGCCGACGCTGCTGTCCAGCGGAGTCAGCCGCGACAACGTGTTCTTCACCGCACATGCCACCAACCGGCCGCTGCCCCCGCTCGGCGACGAATCCTTGCCGCAGGGTGTCGTGCACATCGAGCGGCGACGCCTCCTGTGGGGCGGGCTGCTGCGCGAGAGCATCACCCTGAGGAACTACGGCATGGCGATCACGCGGCTTCAGCTCACCTTTGCCTACGGTGCCGACTTCAGCGACACCTTCGAGGTGCGCGGGGAGCGCCGTTCCCGTCGGGGCGAGTTCCTGCCTTGCAAGATGCATAGCCAGGGGATCGAGTTCGGATACCGGGGGCTGGATGGGGTGGAGCGACGAACCCGCGTGGTGTTCTCGATGCAGCCCTCGTCCGTCGACGAGAAGTGCTGTCGCTTCGACCTTGTCCTGAACGGTCGCGAGGATATGGTGCTGTATGTGGACATCGGCCCGGGCGCGCTGGCTCCGACGCGTGCACAGTTCCGGGCCGCGGGTGCCGCCGCACGGCGCAGCATGCGCACTCGCCAGCGCGGCGGTGCGCGCGTGCGCACCCCCGCCAGGCAGTTCCAGGCTTGGCTGGACCGTTCGGCCGCGGACCTCGCGCTGCTGACCACCGCCCTGCCCACCGGGCCCTATCCCTATGCGGGCATTCCGTGGTTCTCCACTCCCTTCGGCCGCGACGCAATCATCACGGCGCTGCAGACCCTCTGGCTCAAGCCGTCCCTGGCGCGCGGCGTGCTGGCCTACCTGGCCAGTCATCAGGCGCGGGAGACATCGGCATTTCACGATGCCGAACCCGGCAAGATCATGCATGAACTGCGCAAGGGTGAAATGACGGCATTGGGTGAACTGCCCTTCGGCCGGTACTACGGCGGGGTGGACACAACGCCGCTGTTCGTCGTGCTGGCGGCTGCCTATGCCCGGCGCGCCGCGGATCGGTCTTTCATCGTGGAGCTCTGGCCCGCATTGGTGGCGGCCACCGCCTGGATCCTGGGCAATGCGAGCCGGTACGGTGGATTCCTGTCCTACGCGCGTGCGCAGGCTTCGGGCCTGGCCAACCAGGGCTGGAAGGACAGCCACGACGCCATCTTCCACGAAGATGGCCGCACGCCCGAAGGACCCATCGCGCTGGTCGAGGTCCAGGGTTACGCAGTTGCTGCGTTGCAGGGAATGGCGCTGCTCGCGAAGTGGCTGGGGCATGACGCTGCAGTCGCGACCTACGAGGAGGCGGCTGAGGCGTGGAGAGCGCGTGTAGAGGCCCGCTTCTGGCAGGAAGATATGCAGTTCTACGCCCTGGCACTGGATGGTGCGCTGCCGGGATGGCACGCTATGGGGAGCGGGACAGCACGGCGCGCCTGGCAAGCGACATGTTCGAATGTGCAAGCCGGGTGGGCATGCGTCTGCCTGAACTGTTCTGCGGTTTCGACAGGGTGACGGGTGAGGCGCCGGTCTCCTATCCGGTGGCATGCCTGCCCCAGGCCTGGGCCGCCGGTTCGGTGTTCATGCTGCTGCAAGGCTGCCTGGGGATCGACATTGACGCCATGCGTGGATGCATCGTGGTCGAGCAACCGGTTCTGCCGGCCGAGATCGATGCACTCATGCTGTGCGACTTGCGCCTGCCCCAAGGCACCATCGACCTCAGCTTGTACCGCAGGGGCGGCAACGTGCAGGCGAGCGTCTCGCGCCAGTCAGGGGCCGAGCACCTGCAGATCGATCTGCGCTTGTGAGCCTGTGAAACGGCACGTCGCCTGTGGCGAAGAACAGGCATCAAGACCTCAGGTTGTTACCTATGAATCAGGACGTCGACGTACAAAAGATGCCCCAAGCGCGACACGTGAGTGATCAGTTGGGGGTCACAGTGACGCAGCACCGTCCCGGCGAATATTCATGGTGCTTGACGAGGGCGCCCGGTCCAACCAGCCCTTCTGTCTGCGTCATCGAGTCCGCGGCGCGTTTTGCGGATTACGAGCAGGCGATGGACGAAGGCTTCGAAGCACTGAAGGAGCTTCGTTGTCCGCAAAATGCACGACTCCTGTGAACGGCACCTGCGCCGGTTGCGAGACAACTTGTCCGTCGCTCAAGCAGGCCCTTTGCATCTGCGGCACACGTGTAGAAGCCACACCGGCGGCGTGCACCAGGCCAGCCACCTGCTCCTGCCTCTAGCTCGCGCCCCAAACACGCACGCAGTGGCGTCGCCGCCCCTCATTTAGTTGCGCGTTGGAGCATGAGCTATGGAGCGCTATGCGCCTGTCTCCAAGCTCCTCTAGCCCAGGCCAGCAGCGGACACCTCGCTCAGCCCCTGGCAGAAGGCAATGAACTGATCCAGTTCCGTCTCTTTGTCGAACACTGCGTCGGCGCCGGCCTTTTGACACCGTCTGCGCGTCGCTTCGGTAGGGTAGTCGGTCAGTACGGCGACCTTCTGGCGCCCCGGGCGCCCGTTGGTCCAGCGGACCACGCCCAAGCCGGTGCCTCGCTTCAGGTACAGCTCGACCACCGCCAAGTCCCATCCTTCCTTGTGCGAGGCCAACCATGTGATCGCCTCGTTTTCTGACTCCGCCGTTGCCAGAATCTGGGCGCCGATCAGATCCCGCAGGGCTGGAATGAGACCCAACCGGACATGAGAATTGTCTTCGACCAGAAAGACTGTGAGCGGCGGGTTCATGAGCCAACGTAACCGCTGCAGACAGGCGCGCAAGTGGGGCAATCACGCCGCCGCTGGTAGGACGACTCCCTTCGGTCTTCGCGGGATTGGAGGGCTGTGCGGAGGGGAGCAGAGCTTGAAAAGTGGCCTTTTCTGGTCGTAGGATTCACGTCCAAGACGTGAGGTTTTCGCCATGAACATCCACAAGGAGCATCCGCCCAAGAGCGGGGCTGGCGCCGCCTGAGTGGACGATGGAGCTATTGCACGCGGAAGGCCAGCAGATTGCGGTCGTCAAATGCAGAGGCGAGCCGATGTGCCGGCTGTCGTTGGCTGCGCCTGAAGCTGACCAGGACGGGGCGCGGCGCCTGCTGGCCGACAAGGCGCGGCAGTGGATTTGGGAGTACCTCAACCGGAGCAAGCAGGCGTGAAAAAGCCCGCACTCGGCGGGCCTCAGGAATGTGGTCGCGGGCGCATTCTCATTCAGGCAGCCACCTATAGTTCTTCTCGTCGTGGTGGCTCTTGTCCGACTCACCGCCGTGATTCGGCGTTGCCTGCAGGCAAAGGGGGAGTGCATCAGGCCGTAACGCGCGAGCAACTGGAATACGCGAAGAATCTCGTGTAGACGAGCCTGGGCGGAGTTGTCGTGCATGGCGACGAACTACCTTGCCGAGACGCTGAACTCGAAGATCGGCAAATGAAAAAGCCCGCTGAAGCGGGATTGGATGACTTGGGGCAGATGCGCGATTGTTTCGGTAGCGCTTTTGCTTGAGCGGAGACGGCGTTTCTATCTGGACTCACTGTCTAGACGGGCGTCACAGCCTCGGCACGGGCGCGACCCCGCCAAGGGTCATGCCCGTCTCTGCGGATGCCGGTGGACGCGCTGTCAATAGCGATTGCGACCCGCACCGTAAGAACTGCTGCGACGTGCGCCGCCCCCGAAGCCATCACCGCGCGGTTCCATGGGCCGCGCGATGTTCACGGTCAGGGCCCTGCCGTCCACCAGCTTTCCATTGAGCCCCTGGATGGCGGCCTGGGCTTCAGCGGCGGAGCCCATCTCGACAAAGCCGAAGCCCTTCGAGCGGCCCGAGTCTCGGTCCACCATGACCTTGGCCGAAGAGACGTGGCCAAAGCTGGCAAATTGCTGGTGCAGCGTGTCGTCGCGCATCGAAAAGGCAAGATTGCCGACGTAGAGTTTGTTTTCCATGAGATTCTTTCTTTGGAGGATGGGGGTCTGGTTGAGACCGGAGAGCTTGATCTCCGGCAGTTTGGCTACCGTCTGCGCCGAGGCGCTGGAACGGGTGTGCCAGGAGCGCGCGCTTCGATGTGACGAAATGTGATGCGCCCTTTGCTGAGGTCGTAGGGCGACAGCTCGAGAGAGATGCGGTCGCCGGCGAGGACGCGAATGCGATGCTTGCGCATCTTTCCGCCCGAATAGCAGATGAGGCTGTGGCCGTTGTCCAGGGTGACGCGAAAGCGCGAGTCGGGCAACACCTCCTGGACACGCCCTTGCATTTCAATCAGTTCTTCCTTGCCCACAAAACTCCCTCAAGTGATCGGTCGGACAGACGCTCAGGTCAGTTGGTTGTTCAGCACCAGCTGGCGACCTTGCGCCAGCGCGTAGCGCGCGGCGCTTGCAGCGCTGTCGAAATGGGGAATGAGGCGAAACACGCGATCGTGCATGCCGCGGCGAATGGAAACCGACGCCGAATAGCGGCCGGCTTCGTTGAGTTTCGTCATTGGGGTGACGAGGTACTTGCCCACCTCGTGGGCCTGTGAAATCTGCATAAGGACTGAAAAGATGAAGGCTGCTCACTGAGGAGCGTGCCCAAGCGCCGGCTCCCCCGAAGGGCCAAATCGCCGCGCAGCAAACCGTGGAGTGATGAGTGCCGGCCCGCGCCGTATCCATTGGACGGGGCCGAAGATGAAGCTCGCCGAAGAGTAGATGACGGTATGGCCTGGAGGCAGATGGGAAGGCTCCAGACGAGTCCTGGGCGGCCAGCGACTGCCGCGAGGTGTCTCAAGGACCGAGGCAACGAGCAAGCCACGGTCGATGAAGTCAGTATAGGTGATCTATCTTGAAGGTGTTCTGCGTAGACATCATGCCCCTACGCGCGAGTGGTACGCTGGATCCAAAACGGCATGAAAGGCCAGTATGAGCAAAGCGCTTCTTTCCACTCTTCGACGGGACGCGCTTCGCGTCGAACTGCCCCACGTAGCGGACCTGTTGCATCTCAAGCGCGCTGGTGAGATTGGCGCCGTTGTGATCGACGAGCTTGTCGAACTGTCCTGGCTTGAGTGGTCAGGTGGATCGCTGCGGCTCACGGCCACGGGCACCAATATCTGCCGCCAGCAATTGCTTAAATAGCGGCGGTTCGCACTTCATATTCAGTTCGCGTCGGCCCGGTCAGTCGTTGTTCCGCAGCAAATCGCACGAGCAGAGTCTCGACGCCGTCACAGACGCAAAGGGCAAAGGCGCGCCCGATCCGAATCCTGTTGTCGCTGCCGGCCAAATTGGCATCCAGCTGCTGGCGTGGGCTCAGCGATTCGAGGGCCCCTCGAATAGCCGATCGATGATTTCTCAAGAGCCACTTCGATCGATTCCTTTGAGCAGCATCACCGTTGAAGCTGCTGCTCCAACGAAATTGAAACTGCAACCGTCCATGGTGCAACCGCTCAAGTTCAATGACGCACTGCCCGCATAGACGAGTTCGCAATTGACGAATCTAGCGCCCCTGCAGTCGAGATAGTCCAAGATGACACGTTGCCTGCGTACCTCTCCTCGGCAATTGCTCCTGGCAAAGGGGATCCACCAGCAAGACCGGCGGGCGAGGATGACGATTTCGACGAGCACAAGGCACCCCTAGCTGTCGGAAGGCACGATGGACGCGGCCGAAGGCGGTGTAACCAACTTGGTCGGGAGCCCCTCGAATGCCCGCCGCATCTCGCGTGACCGTTCGCAATCGCGGCGAGCACGGCGGCGCCTCTTGATAGCTTGCGCCGCACTGCATCCGATTTGCACTGACAGAGTGATGCCCAAGACCAATGCAACGAGTAGAAGAATATCGAGAGTCGACACGAGCCAGACCCTGATGAATGAGGCCAAGGGCTTCTACGCCGGGGGCGGCTCTTGAGACCAGGCGGAGAACTCGTAGTAGTCGGTATGGCCGCAAGGTTCAGCCGAAGACTCCGCATGGAGATACAGCGCTCGCCGCCGGTTGTGCATCAGGAACGCACAGAATGCTTCCATGGCCCCCTCGGACACGATGGAAGGGATCATGTCCCCTTCGTTGATGCCTTCGCCACCAACGACAACCCGCGTCTTGGTGTCATGGCAAAGGAGGTTGTACTTCCGAGGGGATGCCCTTCTGAGAAGAATCTCCTCCGAACCGAAGTAGTGGGCGTTGGATGCCTGTACAGCATCCGCCGCATCATGGCCGAGAAAGCATTCCGCGCTTGCGTTCAGCAGGGGCGCGTTCAGCGGAACTTTCGTCATGCATTTCCTCAGGCTCGAAGCGAAGACGCTGCGATGGGTCATCTTGCTCCCAACATGCGGAATCACCTAGAAGTTTCTTGCGCTCAAGGTAGGGTGGCTGGCCACTTGAGGGGGGCAGGGCCAACACAAGCGGTGGCGCGAGGAACCCTGACGCGCGACACCTCAACAAGATCATGCTCAAGGAAACCACGCGTCAAGGACGCGGTGGGCTCCGGCGCGATCAAGGTGCAGGGCAACGAAGGCAAGCTGGAAGAGCTGATGTCCTACCTGACAACTTCGATTTCTGGCGCGTGATCATCACGCCCTAAGGTTTGCTGTCAGTAGCAGGGGAGGTTGGCCCTGTGACCATCGGTCATAGGGCCTTTTAGTATGGTATCCACGATGGGCAATTGCCGCCGACCGGCCGGTTTCGGCTCTCTGGCTACTGCAGTTCAAGACGGCTCCGCAGCGAAAGCCGCTGAAGGGGAGGGCAGGCCGAATCTGCGGCTTCGTGCCCTGAGCCGACGTTTCCAAGCTGCAGTCGACGGTGAAGTACGTCTCTATCGTGTCGACAACGGCGGGGGATCGCCCTGCGAACTGAACCCTAATTCGTAGGAAATGCCGCCCCTTGCGCAATCGCGAGTGGGGATGATAGAAACGCCGCGGCAGCGATTCAGGAATCCGACGGGATTGCGAAGGTGTACGACAAGGAGTGCCAGCGACCATGTCTTTGCTTCCAGTGCCGCCGCCGCGGAGGCAGCGCACAGACCCTCGGGGTCGCCGACGTATCGCCCCATTGACCCGCCAAATCGCCGCCGTCTCGGCGTTTGTCGTCGCGGGCCTCTTCGCATCGATGAGCTCCAGGCTTGCCAGGGCAGATTGCCTGCCCAACCCGCCAGCCAACGGCCAGACCGTCACCTGCACTGGACCCGCGCCTACGACGGTACCGCTCGATGCGTCCGCGGCATCCGGCGTGACGGTCAACATCAACGCCGATGCGGTACTCACCGGGAGCACCAACCTCATCACGCTGGGGCCGGGCGCGCAGCTGAACAACTTCGGAAGCATTCAACCGGTATCCACAGGTGCGGGAAGCATCGGCGTGGTCGCCCTCGGCGCCGACAGCGTGCTGCGCAACTTCGGGACACTCACAGCGACCGGATTCAACGCCCTGACCTTTGCCAGCATCGGGGCCAACAGCGTACTGCGCAATGAAGTCGGCGGGCGAATCAACGTCAACGGCGACCTCGCCACCGGCCTGATGGCCGCCAGCACCGATGGCAACCAGCTGATCAACGCAGGGCAGATCACGCTGAACACCTTCCAGGGTTCGGGGATGTATGCACAGCAGACCAACCGGACGGTGCTGACGAACACCGCCACCGGCGTCATCGAATCCAACCTGAACGAAGCCTTCGGAATTGCGGCCAGCGGCGGAATCGGCCACGTGCTGCGCAACGACGGCACCATCGTGACGCGGGGCCAGGCCTCGCACGGGATGCTCTTGCTCGAAGCGAGCGACTCGTCGATGACCAATGCAGGATCGATTACCACCTCCGGCGGCGCCTCGGAACTCGACAACCGTGCATTTGGCATGTTCGTGTTCAGCGGCCAGGGCAACACCCTGCAGAACCTGGCCGGCGGCGTCATCACCGCCAGCGGGCTCGGCTCCAGCGGCATGGAAATCGCCGAAAGCACCAACAACCTGCTGCGCAACGGGGGAACGGTGAACGTCAGCGGGACGGGAGCGCATGGCCTCTACGTGCTTTCCGGCGCGAACAACACACTGGAAAATCGCGGCACCGTCAACACCAGCGGGCAGCGCGGCAACGGCATGCGTGCAGATGACGGCAACAGCACCATCATCAACAGCGGTGATCTCCTCGTTGGAGGGCGGGACGCCTTCGGCGTCTTCATGCAGGGCGACAACAACGCGCTGTTCAACAGCGGCACGATCCGGGCATCGGGCATCAATGCCGATGGGGTGCTGTCCAACACCGTCGCAGGGGCCTTCGTTGCAAGGATCGAGAACACGGGCTCCATCATCAGCGAGCGCAGTTTCGCGGTGCGTGGGGTGAACGGCCAGGAGAACCTGATCAACTCCGGCGTCATCCGCAGCGATGTCGGCACCGCAATCGACCTGCGTGCAGGCAATGACTCGCTGACCTTGCGAACGGGTTCCCAAGTGACCGGACTCGCCGACGGCGGCACGGGAACCGACGGCGTGATCCTCGAGGGGGCAGGCACCGCTTCCAACGCGTTTGCCAACTTCGAGACTTTGCGGATGACCGGGACCGACTGGACCTTGTCGGGCAGCGGCGCGTTCGGCAACACCCAGGTCGAGAGCGGCGTGCTGCGCGTGAGCGGCACGCTGACCAGTCCTGTCACTGTGCAGGCAGGAACCCAACTGCATATCGGCACCGGTGCAGCGAGCGGCACCGTGGCAGGCAACATCACCGACAACGGCACGGTCGTTTTCAATCGAAGCGACGCAGTCAACTACGGGGGTGTCATCAGCGGCAACGGGTCGGTGACGAAGAACGGCGTGGGAACGCTGACCCTCACGGCCAACAACACCTACACCGGGGCGACGATCATCAACCAGGGCGTGCTGGCCTTCAACAACCCCAATAACCTGGGTACGCTCGGAAACCCGCTAGTGTTCAATGGCGGGACCCTTCGTTACCTGGCATCGACGTCCTTCATTGGCCGTCCCGTGACGTTGCTTGCAGGCGGTGGCACCATCGACACCAACGGCTTCTCAAACGAGTATCGCGGCGTTGCCAGCGGAGCCGGCGCCATGACGAAGATCGGGGCCGGCACGCTCTCGCTGACCGGCAACAACACCTACACCGGCGGCACCACCATCTCTGCGGGCACGCTGCAGGTGGGCTTGGGCGGCACCACCGGGAGCCTGGCGGGCAACATCGCCAACAACGCCGCCCTGGTCTTCAATCGCAGTGACGCACTCACCTATTCAGGCGTGATCAGCGGGACCGGAACCCTGACCCAGTCCGGCACCGGCATCACGACGCTCGCCGGCGCGAACACCCTCACGGGCGCGACGACCGTCAGCGCCGGCACGCTGCGGGTCAACGGATCGCTCGCCAGTGCTTCGACGACCGTCCAGAACGGCGCGACGCTGGGCGGCACCGGCAGCATCGCCGGCGCGGCGACGGTCCAGAACGGCGGCCATCTCGCACCGGGCGCCAGCCCGGGCATGCTGACCATCGGCGGCGATCTCTCGCTGTCGGCCGGCTCGGTGCTCGACTACGAACTCGGCCAGAGCAACCTGCCGGGCGGCGCGTTCAACGACCTGAGCGTGGTGGGCGGCAATCTCTCGCTCGACGGCACCTTGAACGTCACGCAGCCGGCCGGCGGCAACTTCGGTCCGGGCGTCTACCGGTTGATCAACTACGGCGGCACCTTGAACAACCAGGGGCTCGACCTCGGCGCGATGCCCGCCGGCGGTCCGTTCTTCGTGCAGACCTCCGTGGCGAATCAGGTGAACCTGGTCAACACGCAGGGCCTGATGCTGAACTTCTGGGACGGGAACAACAGCGCGCTGTTCAACAACGCCACCGTGAACGGCGGCTCGGGCACATGGCTGGCAACGCCCGCGATCGACGCGTGGACCGAGGGCACCGGCACGGTGAATGCATCTTGGCAGCCTAACGGCTTCGCGGTCTTCCAGGGCACGCCCGGCATCGTCACGGTGGACAACAGCGCAGGCGCGGTGACTTTCAGCGGCGCCCAGTTCGCAGTCGACGGCTACACGGTCATCGGCCAGCCGCTGACGACGACGACGCCCGACACCATCATCCGCGTGGGTGACGGCACTGCCGCGGGCGCCGCGATGACCGCCACGATCGGTGCGGTGATCCAGGGCAGCGGCGGCCTCGACAAGACCGATGCCGGAACGCTCGTTCTCACCGGCAGCAACACCTACACCGGCAACACCTCCATCAACGGCGGCACCCTTCAATTGGGCGATGGCGGCACGACGGGAAGCTTCATCGGGGATGTGTCGAACAACGGCACGCTGGCATTCAACCGCTCCGATGTGCTCACCTTCAGCGGCTTGATCTCCGGCACCGGGCGGGTCGTCCAGCAGGGCACGGGCACGGTAACGCTCGCACCCTCGTCGGCTGGCGGCAACACCTACGCGGGCGGCACCCTGCTCGCGCAGGGCGTGCTGGCCATGCCGGCCGACAACGTCCTCGGCGCGCCCACGGGCGGCGTGACTTTCAACGGCGGCACGCTGCAATGGCTGGGCAGCTTCGAGTTGTCTGCGACGCGGCCGGTCTCGATCGAGGCCGGCGGGGGCACGCTGGACACCCAAGGCTTTGAAGCCATCGTCGAGCAAGGCATGACGGGTGCTGGCGCCCTGACCAAGGCAGGCGCAGGAACATTGATTCTGCAGGGGGCCAGCACGTATGGCGGCGGTACGACAGTGAGTGCGGGAACGCTCGTGGTCGGAGACTCGACCAGCCCCGGCGCCGCGCTGAGTGGCGGCGGCACGGTCCTGGTCAACCCGGGCGCGACACTGGGTGGCTACGGCAGCGTGACCGGCGACGTGGTGAACAACGGTGTGTTGAAGGTGGCCAATGCGATTGCGAGCGCGACAGTGGCCCCCCCTGCAGCCACCGCGTCCAGCAAGCCGGGCGTGCAGTCGCTTGCCAAGCCAGCGATCTTGGATGGCGGCAACGGCGGCTTCACGATCAATGGCACGCTGCAAAACGCGGGACTGGCGCAGGTCCGCGCCGTCAGCGGAACGCCCGGCAATACGCTGACCGTCAACAGCTATGTCGGCGCGCCCGGCAGCCGTGTGGCGCTCAACACTGTCCTGGGGGTCGACAACTCGCCGTCCGACAAGCTGGTCATCAACGGCGGCAGTGGGAGCGGGGCGTCAACGCTGCAGATCACCAATGCGGGTGGGGGCGGAGCGCTCACGACGGGCGACGGGATCGTGGTGGTCGATGCAGCCAATGGCGCGACGACAGCGGGTTCGGCGTTTGCGCTGGGCGCGCGGGCGGCGGCCGGTGCGTACGAATACCTGTTGGTCCGGGGCGGGACGACGAATGGCGAGAGCTGGTTTTTGCGAACGACCTTGCCGCTGACGGCTCCAGGAGCTGCGGCACCGCCTCCGGCGCCTGCACCACCCGATGGCTCGCCGCGATCCGTCGCGCCAACAGTGCTGTTGCCCAACTACCGTGTCGAAGTCCCGCTCGACATGTCCCTCCCCGTGCTCGCGAACCGGCTTGGCATCGCCATGCTCGGCACGTACCACGACCGCGCAGGTGAGGACAGCGTTACCGCGACGAGCGAAGGCCTCAGCCGCATGGGCGCCTGGGGGCGCGTGTTCGGCGCCAGCGGCGAAGCTCGCAATGGCAGTGCCAGCACCAACCCCGATCGCCTCGACGACTTCACGCACAACGGCCCGTCCTACGACTACAACGAAGCGGGTGTGCAGACCGGCATCGAGCTGCTTCGCCGTGTCGACGCTTCAGGGCAAAGCGATGTCGCGGGCGCATACATCGCCATGGGCCACATCGACAGCAACGTCGATGCCGTCTACGGAGGCTCGGCCGGCACGGCATCGATGTACGGCTACTCGCTTGGCGGCTACTGGACGCGCAAGGGCGCTTCGGGCTGGTACGTCGATGGCGTGCTGCAGGGCACGCGCTACGACAACGTCAAGACGAAGTCGATCTTTGCCGAGAAGCTTGAAACCGATGGCTGGGGCGTAGCGGCCTCGCTCGAGGCCGGCTACCCCTTCGTGCTCGCACCGGGCTGGGCGCTCGAGCCGCAGGGCCAACTCGTCTATCAATGGACGAAGCTCGAAGACAGCGCCGACAGCTTCGCCCGCATCTCGTTCGACGACACCAGCACCTTCTATGGCCGCATCGGCGCGCGACTGACGCGCCGCGTCGCGCAAGGCGAAGCGCAAGACCTCACAGCCTGGGCACGCCTGAATATCTGGCATGCCTTCGACTCCGACGCGACAACCAACTTCGCGAGCCTGCAGGGCTTTAATCCGGTGGCGCTCAGTGCACCGATTGGCGCCTCGACCTGGGCGCAGGTCGGCGTCGGTCTGTCAGGGCAAATCGCGCGCAACGCGAGCGCGTTCGGCTCTGTGGACTACAACCGCTCGCTGGACGGCGCCAACAGCGACGGCTGGAGCGGCCGCGTGGGCGTTCGCTTCAAATGGTAGGGAGGCGCATAGCGGCGGCGCAAGTTGCAGCCACTCGCTAGCCTTCGGAGCCGGAATGGCGGCGGCGCGCAAGGGATCTATGTCTGCCAACACCTTGGAATCGGTCGTCGATTCTGAGATCTTCACGCTGCGTGAAGCGACGGCAATCTCTTCGAGGCGGTAGGAAGCTAGCTCCCCGCAGCGAGCGCGTTGAATTCTTGCCTCAATCCCTCAATCCCGCAGCTCACTTTCGCTTGGAAAACACCTGCCATGCGAGGCTAGGCGCCGAGCATAGCGCCCGCCAGCCGGCCCAGCATAGCTGGATGGGACCGGCTGCGCGATGCACTAGAACGAGTGACGAATGCCGAAGTCGTACCCGTAGCCCTTGTCGGCACGATAGCCGGGCGCTGACGAGTTGACGATGTTCGTGTAGCCAGGGGTGACATCCGCCGAGGAGACGTTGACCACGCCGACGGCCGCTCCATTCTTGTTCTTCGTATAGGCGAAGGTCGAATAGAGCGCTGTTCGCCTGGACAGGTTGTACACATAGCCCAAGGCGAACTTGTCGGCCTGCGGCTCGGACGTTGCCAATGGCACCGTCCCTGTCTGCGTGAAACTGGAGTACTTCGCCTTCACCTGCGCGTACGACGCCTTGATCATGCCCGGGCCCACCGGGACGCTGACGCCGACCAGGAAGTTCGTGCTGTCCACATCTCGTTGGGGCGTCAGCGTCGGCGTGAACGGAAAGCGCGCCTGATTGGCGAAGTCCGTCTTGACATCGACCTGCGAGTACTCGCCGTACAGCTTGACAGGACCGAAGTCGTAAGACGCGCCCAGGTTGAAGGTGTTGACGTTGGTGGTGAAACCGAAGACGTAGTTGTCGCCGATGGTGCTAACTCCATAGGCCGCTGCGACATCCACCGCGCCGTTGGCATATCCGAAGCGCCCGCCTACGTAGCGTGCCGTTCGTGAATTGTTGGAGGCAGCAGGGTCGTTCTGGATGGCATCCGATTGAACGTTCTCGTTGAACGCGTACATCGCCTGGCCGTAGAAACCGCCAAGGCTTGCCGGCAGGAAGTAGCCCACCGAGTTGCTCTTGCGCGCGTAGTTGCCACGATTGAGCGTCAACGTTGGCAGGGCGCCCCCCAGGGTCTGGGCGATCAGACTTGTTCCGACACCGGAAGTGGTAAACGGGTCGAAGATGGCATCGTTCCAGAACGTCGGGGTGTAGTCACGGCCCAGGCGCACCTCACCGAACCGCCCGGACAGGCTCACAGTCGAGCGACGATCGAAGAGCAGTGGCCCGCGACCAGCGATTCCTGAATCGTTCCAAAGCGTCGCTTCGAGCCAGAAGCCGGCGGAAAGGCCTCCACCCAGGTCTTCCTGGCCGCGAAACCCGATTCGGGAGCCGGCAAGGTTGCTGTTGGACAGCGCCCATTGGCTTTGCTTGAGGTCGGGGCGTGGTGTTGTGCTGGGCACGCCTTTGCTGTCGAACTTGCTGGTTTGCTCGTAGTAGCTGACAGCTGCGTCCAGAACTCCGAAGAGCGTGACGGAGGATTGCGCAGACGCCGCGCCGCAAGTTGCCAATGCGGCCAGCGCGATGAGGGATCTTTTCATGAGGGGATGAGCTCTGTGGTGGTTGCGAGAACGCAGTGAAGTTAGCTGGCCCCCTCCTCGCAATGCCCACCCTATCCGGGGAGGGCGGGATTCCCCCACTCTGAGCTTCAACGGCAATCCTGACCGCGTGCAGGCTGCCGCCGCACTAACCGTGGGTGTGGCCGCGTTCAAAGTGGCAAGCCATGACCTGCGGGACACGGCCTGGCCCGCATGATCTCGTCGCGCAGCGTTGTGCCGCACGGGTAGCCCTCAAGTGCCGGCTCAGCCGGCGTACTTGGCCAGCTCCAGTTTGGCCAACTGGTTGCGATGCACTTCGTCGGGCCCGTCGGCCAGGCGCAGCAGGCGTGCGGTGGCGTAGCTGCGCGCCAGTCCGAAGTCGTTGCCGGTGCCGCCGCCGCCGTGCGCCTGGATGGCCCAGTCGATCACCTGGCAGGCCATGGCTGGGGCCGCCACCTTGATCATCGCGATTTGCACCTTGGCGGCCTTGTTGCCCTGTTCGTCCATCACGCGGGCGGCATCGAGCGTGAGCAGCCGCGCCTGATCGATCAGGATGCGCGATTGCGCAATGCGCTCCAGCGTCACGCCTTGCTCGGCTACCGGCTTGCCGAAGGCGACGCGCTCGCGCGAGCGGCGGCACATGCGCTCCAGCGCGCGCTCGGCCAGGCCGACCAGGCGCATGCAGTGGTGGATGCGCCCCGGACCTAGGCGGCCCTGCGCCATCTCGAAGCCCCGGCCTTCGCCCAGCAGCATGTTGGCCGCTGGCACGCGCACGTTCTCGAACAGCACCTCCGAGGCGCGGTCAGGCACTCCGTAGAAGCCGAATACCGGCAGCGGCCGCAGCACCTTCACGCCAGGGGTGTCCATGGGCACGAGGACCATGGACTGCTGTCGATGCCGGTCCGGGTGTTCCGGCGCGCTCTTGCCCATGAAGATGGCGATGCGGCAACGCGGATCGGTCGCGCCCGTGGTGTACCACTTCCGCCCGTTGATCACGTAGTCGTCGCCGTCGCGCACGATCGAGGACTCGATGTTGGTGGCGTCGCTGGAAGCCACCTGCGGCTCGGTCATGGCGAAGCAGGATCGGATCTCGCCGCGCAGCAGCGGCATCAACCATTGCTGCTGCTGCCCCGGCGTGCCGTAACGCGCCAGCACCTCCATGTTGCCAGTGTCGGGCGCGTTGCAGTTGAAGACTTCCGGCGCCAGGTGCGAGCGGCCCATGATCTCGCACAGCGGCGCGTAGGCGCGGTTGTCCAGGCCGGCACCGAAGCGCGTGTCGGGCATGAAGAGGTTCCACAGCCCGGCGTCACGGGCCTGGGCCTGCAGTTCCAGCACCACCGGCTGGACGGCCCAGGGGCCGAGTTCCTCGGTCTCGCGGAAGAAGCGCTCCTCGTTCGGGTAGATGTGCTGATCCATGAAGGACCGCAGGCGTTCGGCGTAGGAAGTTGCATTGGTGTGCATACGGAAATCCAATAGCAGCGCTTACATCACTAGCGACATGCCGCCATCGACAGCCAGCACCTGGCCCGTGACGTGCGCTGCGGCATCGGATGCGAAGAAGATGGCGGCGGCCTTCAGATCGCCCTCGCGGCCCAGGCGCCCGGTTGGCGTGCGCGAAACGAAGTCGGCCTCCACCGTGCCCAGCGAGCTGTTCATGCGAGAAGGAAAAGGCCCTGGCGCGATGGCGTTGACGGTGATGCCGTAGCGGCCCCACTCGGCTGCCAGAGCGCGCGTCATGTGCACCGCTGCCGCCTTGCTGGTGGCATACGCCGCCATGGGCGGTCGGCCGCCGACGGGCATACGGGTGCGCAGGCCCAGGATGGAAGCCACATTGATCACGCGGCCCCACCCGCGCGGGATCATGCTGCGTCGTGCCAACTCCGCGCCGAGTTCGAAAGGTGCCTCGGCGTTCAGGCGCATCAGCTGGCGCAGCCGTTCGGGCGGCATCTGCTCGGCCGGCTCGGCCCAGCCGCGCCCGGCGTTGTTGACCAGCACGTCCACCGCGCCGTAGTGAGCCAGCACGGCATCGGCCAGCTCGCGCGGGCCTTCGGGCGCAGCCAGGTCGTTGGCCACCGTCAGCACTTCGGCGCCCTGGGCCTGCAACTGCTCGCGGGCGGCGGCCAGGTCGTCGGGCTTGCGCGCCGAGATGGCCAGGCGCGCGCCCATGGCAGCCAGGCCAGAGGCGATTTCCAGGCCCAGGCCGCGGCTGCCGCCGGTGACCAGGGCCACGCGGCCTTGCAGGCCGAAGAGTTGTTGGGGTGTGTTCATGTGCTCTTGCTTTCGTGATGCGCGTTCAGGCGAAGTGCTCGCGCAGGCGGCGCATCACCCATGCAGGTTCCTCGTGCGCGATCCAGTGCGTGCAGTGCGGCTGGCGATGCACTCGCAGCTGAGGCACGAAGGCCTCCAGCCTGTCGATGCAGCCGGGCAGCAGGTAGCGGTCGCGCTCGCCCCACAGCACCAGCGTAGGCATGGGCACGCGCAGCTTCTCCGGCTCGGCCAGGAAGGCAGCCCGCGGATCGGACTGGGCGGGGTGCAGAGGCGAGGCGCGGTAGTAGTTCAGGCCGCCATTCACAGCACCGGGCTGCGACCACGCGGCGAGGTATCGGCCCTGCACCTCGTCGTCGAGCCAGGCAGGCAGGGCGCCGCCGGGTTCGTCGGCGAACATGTCCAGCAGGTAGGCGCAACCATCGCGAGTCAGCAGCTGCGCCGCATCTGGTTGGCGAAACAGGTTGATGTAGTCGCTGGCGTTGCGTTGCGCTGGCGATTGCGCCAGCTCGCGTGCGAACACGGCCGGATGCACGCCATTGAGAATGGCCAGGCGCCGAACCCGCTGCGGGTGCGCCAGCACCAGCGAGTAGGCAATGGAGGCGCCCCAGTCGTGCCCCACCAGAAGAAAGTCTTGGTAGCCCAGCAATTCGGCCAGGGCCACGATGTCCTGCGCCACGCGCGGCGCGCGGTAGTCGCGCAGCTCGGCGGGCTTGTCCGACAGGTTGATGCCGCGCGTGTCCGGTGCGATGGCGAAATGGTCGCGGCCGAACTCGCGCAGGTAGGGCTCCCAGGCCCACCAGCATTCCGGAAAGCCGTGCAGGAAGACGATGAGCGGCCGGCCGCGCTCGCCGCACGCGGCGTAGTGTAGCGACAGGCCATCGCCGGGGCCGCGGTGCAGCGTGATGGGAGGTGCCGTGGTCATCGTCAGTCCCACGAGAAGTCCGAGGGCGGGTCCTGCGCCCGGGTGGCACCGATCGGCTGCCCGCGCAGGTCCTCGGCGCAACTGCGCAGGATCTGACGCGACACGACCGAGCTGCATTGCAGCGAGCGCGCCTCGCACAGGCTGGCCTTGAGTTCGCGCGCCGCTGCCACCACCGGCTGCTGCGGGTCGGCGTCGGCCAGCAGGTCGACCACGTGCAGGGCCAGCTGGGTCTGGCGAGCATCGGCCAGAGCCTGCGCATGGGCCAGCACGGCGGCGGGGTCGCCCAGGGCTTCGAACACAGCGCGCGCGGCCTCGGCTGGTGGCGCGGGATGCAGGTTCGTGGGGTTGCGGTCCCACCAGCCGTTTTCGCTGCGCCAGATGTCGCGCACGATGTAGTCGGGGCTGCCGTAGATAGGGCGCATGAACTTGTGGCCGAAGAGCTCAGGCGGGTAGTGCATGTCGGCCAGGATCTCGCGCTCGCTCATGCCTGCGTTCATGCGCTGCACCACGGCGCCGCGCAGATAGTGCAGGGCGCGGATCGGCATCTGGAAGGCCTCTTCGATCTCCTGCGCTTCGGTGATGGGCCGGCCGAACTCGGGCAGCACCATGGCCGGGCGCAGCGCGTGCAGACGCTCCAGCGTGGCGGCCCAGCGCATTGGGTCGCGCAGCGTGCGCAGCGGCGTCCCGATGTTGGGAATGCTGCGGATCATGGACGGGCCGCCGTACAGGAAGCGCTCGGCGGGCAGCCACACGGCCAGTGCGTCGTCGGTTTCCGAGGGTGCGGCGATAAGCTCCACCTGGCGGTCGCCGCCGTCGATGAGCAGCGTGTCGTCGAAGCTCATGTGCGGCATCGGCAACTCGGCCGCCGTGGCGGGCGGCAGCGGGCGGCGGAACTGTCGGCTGTTCAGCCAGGCCTGAAGGCCAGCGGTTTCCAGGTAGCGCCGGTAGCGCCGCGCGAGGTTGCGCTGCGCTATCAGCAAGGGCGGTGGTTCGTTGCGCTCGGCCGCGTCCTGAAGCCACAGCGGCACGCCCGCGTTATAGCCGCCGTGGCCGTGGCTGTAGACGATGGCCAGTACGCGCTGTTCGGTGATGGTGCGCAGGTGCGCGATCATGCCGCGCGTGACCGGCCCGCCGGGGCCGGCGTCCACAACCACCACGCCGCGCGCGGTCTCGAGGGCCAGCGTGTTGCCTTGGCCGCCGAGGGTATGCACGCCGGGCACCAGGTCGCGCATGCGCTGCGCACCCGCGAGAACGCCGGTGCCGCTGCTTGCGGCGGGTTTGGACTTGGCTTGTGGGGTCGCGCCTTCATCGGCCGAGGCGATGGCGTTCATGCCCATGGTGTTTCCTCCTTGCGTGCTTCGGTGCCGCCGATGGGCTGGCCCAGCAGATCGTCGGCGGAACTCAGGTACAGGTGCCGCGAGACCACCGAGCTTTGCTGCGCGGCGCGTTCGCGGCACAGGCGGGCCTTGAGTTCGCGCGCGGCGCGCAGCGGCACCTCGTCGCCTGGTGCCAGGGCCAGCAAGTCCACCACGTGCAGGGCAAGTTGCGTCTGGCCTGTGTCGGCCAGCTGCTGCGCATGAGCCAGCACGCGCTGCGCATCGGGCAGGGCCGCGTGCACGGCGCGGGCGGCGTCGGCCGGCGCTGCCGGGTGCAGGTCGGTGGCGTTGCGGTTCCACCAGCCGTTCTCGCTGCGCCAGATGTCGCGGATCATGTATTCGGCGCAGCCGTACACCGGCTTCATGAAGGGCCCGTTGAAGAGCTCGGGCGGCAGCGACACGTCATGCACGATGTCCAGCTCGCCCATGCCGGCATTCATGCGGCGCACGACTTCCACGTGCAGGTAGCGCATGGCCTGCGCCGGTGTGTTCAGCGCGTCGCGAATCTCGTCGTCGACCACCAGCGGCTTGCCGAATTCGGGAATGAGAACTGCCGGCTTCAGCGCCAGAAACATCTCCAGCGTTCGTGCCCAGCGCAGCACGTCGCGCTGGATGCGGTAGGGCGAGCCCGAGTTGGGGCAGGCCTTGATGAAGGCGTTGGAGCCGTAGAGCGTGCGCGAATCCGGTATCCACACGGCGGTGCCATCGTCCGTTTCACCGGGGGCGTGCAACAGCTCCACGCCGCGGTCGCGGCCCACGATCAACAGGCGCTCAGCGTAGCTGCGGTCGGGCAGACGGAACCAGTGCGCCGGCGGCTGCGCCGGGTAAGGGGTGCGGAACTGGCGGGTGTTGGTGTAGGCCTGCAGGCCAGCGGTTTCGCGGTAGCGGCCGTAGCGATGCGCCACGCGCTCGTGCGCCAGCACCTGCGGCACCGGTTCGCCGCGCGCGGCGGCATTTTCCAGCCACAGCGACACGCCGTTGTTGTAGCCCATGTGGCCATGGCTATAGACGATGTGCAGCACCGGCTTGTCCAGGGCCTCGCGCACCTGCGCAATCATCCGCCGTGTGATGGCGCCCCCTGGTCCGGCGTCCACCAGCAGCAGGCCCTCGCCCAGGTCCACCACCAGGGAGTTGCCCTGGCCGCCCACGGTGTACACGCCGTCGGCGTGGCGCACCAGCCCTTGCTTCATCATCAGAATGTCGTTCGCGTTCATCGCGCTTGTCTCCTTGCCCGGCATGGCGCCGCGCGCGAGGCGCGGGCCGCCGCTTTTCGCTTGCCTTACTGGGGCGAGCCTGCCACCGCGATGGTCTGGCCGGTGATGTAGTTGGACTCGGGCGTGCAGAACAGGTACACGGCGCCGGCTGCTTCCTCGGGCGTGCCGCCCCGGCCCAGCGGGTTGGTCTTGGCGTGCATCTTCAAGAGCTCGGGGTTCAGGCCCACGCGGATGTCGCGTCCGTCGATCTTCACCGTGGCGCCAGCATGCGCATCGGCGTTGGTCATGCGCGTGTGGATCAGGCCGAAGGCCACCGCGTTCACGTTGACCTTGAAGCGGCCCCACTCGCGGCTGAGCGCGCGCGTCATGCCGATCACACCGGCCTTTGCCGACGAGTAGTTCATCTGCCCGGCGTTGCCGTTCAGGGCCGACACCGAGGAGATGTTGACCACCTTGCGGAACACCTCGCGATCCGCCTCGGCATCGGTCAGCGCCTGAGCCTTGATGACGGGGTAGGCCGCGCGCAGGATGCGGAAGGGCGCGGTCATGTGGCAGTCGATGATGGCGTACCACTGCTCGTCCGTCATCTTCTGGATCACGTCGTCCCAGGTGAAGCCGGCGTTATTGACGATGATGTCGATGCCCTTGTAGGTGTCGACGGCGGTCTTGATGTAGCGCTCGGCGAAGTCCGGCGCACTCACGCTGCCGGCGCAGGCCACGGCCTCGCCTCCGGCCTTCTTGATGATCTCCACAGTTTCCTGCGCGGGGTCGGCGTCCAGGTCGTTGACGACGATGCGTGCGCCTTCGCTGGCGAGCTTGAGGGCAATGGCCTGGCCAATGCCGCGGCCCGAGCCGGTGACGAGGGCGACCTTGCCTTCGAGTTTTCCTGCCATGTCAATGTCTCCTTGGGTGCAATGAAAGTGATGTGTGGGCGGGCTGTCAGAGCGCGATCTCGGCGTCGCCGACGATCTTCTGTTCCCCGTATTGATTGGTGGTCTGGATCTGCACCTTGGCGCGGCGTTCGCCCTGCACCTCGACGATTTCGACCACCTTGCCGCTGCAGGTGATGCGGTGGCCCAGGTGGGTGATGCCGGTAAAGCGCACGCCGAAGCTGCGAATGCGCCGCTGGTCCACCCACTGCGTGAGCAGGCGGCCCAGCCAGGCCATCGACAACATGCCGTGCGCGAACACGTCGGGCATGCCGGCAGCGCGGACGAAGTCGATGTCGATGTGAACGCGGTTGTGGTCGCCCGAGGCGCCGGCAAACAGCGCCAGCATGGTGCGGTCGACTGGCGGCAGGGCCAGGGGCGGCAGGCTGTCGCCCACTTGAAGCGTGGTGTTCATGTGATGGTCTTTCGGCTCTAGTTCTTGTGCACGATCACGCTGCGCAGGTCGGCCACGTGCTCGCCGCGCTGGTTGGTCACGCGCGATTCCTTCACCACGAAGCTCAGCGCGCCGCCCTTCTTGCTGTAGATGTCGGTGATGCGGCCTTCGAAAGTGAAGGTGTCGCCCGCGTATGCCATGCGGTGATACGCAAACGTCTGCTCGCCGTGCAGGATGCGTTCGATGCGAATGCCGATGTCGTCGCGCCAGGCCGAGCTGGGGCTTTCCAGTTCCAGCGAGAACAGGAAGGTGGGCGGCAGCGGCAGGCCCGGGTGACCCGCATCGCGCGCGGCCGATTCGTCGATGTAGATCGGGTTGGTTTCGCCAATGGCCTGCGCGAAGAATCGCAGCCGTCCCGCCTCAGCCGTGGCCTGGAAGGCGGGCAGCTTCAGCCCGATGTGCTTGGGGTCCAGCATCTGAATTGCTCCTTGAGGTTGTGGGCCTCAGGCCTTCTGGTAGATGGTGACCACGCCCGCGCCGCCCAGGCCCAGGTTGTGCTGCAGCGCGATGCGCGCGCCTCCCACCTGGCGCTGCTCGGCGGTGCCGCGCAGCTGGTGCGTGAGCTCGTAGCACTGCGCCAGACCCGTGGCGCCCAGCGGGTGGCCCTTGGACAAGAGGCCGCCTGAGGGGTTGACCACCCACTTGCCGCCATAGGTGTTGTCGCCGTCGTCCACCAGCTTGGGGCCTTCGCCCTCGGGCGCCAGGCCCAGGCCTTCGTAGGTGATCAGCTCGTTCTGCGCGAAGCAGTCGTGCAGCTCGATCACATCCACGTCCTGAGGGCCCACGCCGGCCTGCTCGTAGGCCAGGCGCGAGGCGTCGCGCGTCATGTCGAAGCCCACCACGCGGATCATGTCGCGCGAGTCGTAGGTGCTGGGCGTGTCGGTGCTCATCGACTGGCCGGCAATGAAGACGTCGGTGCGCAGCCCGTGCTTCTTCGCATAGCTTTCCGACACCAGCACCGCGGCAGCGCCGCCGCAGGTGGGCGGGCAGGCCATCAGGCGCGTCAGCACGTTTTCCCACAGCCAGGGCGTGGCCAGCACTTCCTCGGCCGTCACTTCGTCGCGGAACACCGCCAGCGGGTTGCGCGCGGCATGGCGGCTGGCCTTGGCGCGGATCTTGGCGAAGGTCTCCAGCTTGGTACCGTACTTCTGCATGTGCGACAGGCCGGCCCCCGCGAACTGGCGAATCGCCGCCGGAATTTCCGGCTGACCCACCAGCTCGTCGGTGAGGTCGAGCGCGCGCTCCAGCGCCGATGCGCGGTCGGTCCACACCGACTTGAGCGCGCCGGGGCTCATCTGCTCGAAGCCCACCGCCAGCGCCACGTCCACGGCGCCGCTTTGCACAGCCTGGCGCGCCAGATACAGCGCAGTGGAGCCGGTGGCGCAGTTGTTGTTCACGTTGATGACCGGAATGCCGGTCATGCCCACGCGATACAGCGCCTTCTGGCCCGAGGTGGAGTCGCCGTACACGTAGCCGGCATAGGCCTGCTGCACTTCGCCGTAGTCGATGCCGGCATCCTGCAGCGCGAGGCGGATGGCCTGCTCGCCCATCACGTCGTAGGGCTCGCTGGCACCGGGCTTCTTGAACTTGATCATGCCGACGCCGGCGACGAACACATTGCGGGTCATTGGAAGGGTCTCCTTGTTTTTTGGGGAAGGTGGAATCAGAGCTTGCGGGCGATGAGCTCGCGCTGGACCTCGCTGGTGCCGCCGTAGATGCGCGTGACGCGCATGTCGACGAAGGCGCGGGCAATGGGGTACTCGAGCATGTAGCCGTAGCCGCCGTGCAGCTGCACCATCTCGTCGATGGCGCGGCCCAGCGTCTCGGTGGAAAAGAGCTTGGCGATGGCCGCCTCTTCCAGCGTGAGGCGGCGGCGCATGTGCTCGCCCAGGTAGTAGTCGACCATGGTGCGCACGGCCACCGCCTGCGCCTTGATGTCAGCCAACTTGAACTTGGTGTTCTGGAAGTCCCACACGGTCTGGCCGAACACGCGCCGGTCCTTCACGTAGTCGAGCGTGTGCTGCAGGCAGGTTTCCAGTTGCGTGGCCGCGCCCAGCGCGATCAGAAAGCGCTCCTGCGGCAACTCGTGCATCAGCGCGTACATGCCTTCGCCTTCACCGCCCAACCGGTTGCTCACCGGCACGCGGACGTTGTCGAAGAAGAGCTCGGCCGTGTCCTGCGCGGGCTGACCCACCTTGTTCAGTTTGCGGCCGCGCCGGAACCCGGCCCGGTCGGCTTCCACCAGGATCAGGCTCATCGCCTTGGAGCCGCTGCCCTTGGGGTCGGTCTTGCACACCACCACGATCAGGTCTGCCATCAGGCCGTTGCTGATGAAGGTCTTGCTGCCGTTGATGACGTATTCGTCGCCCTCGCGCACGGCGGTGGTGCGTACGCCCTTGAGGTCGCTGCCGGTACCCGGCTCGGTCATGGCAATGGCCAGGATGGTCTCGCCGCTGGCGCAGCGCGGCAGCCACTTCTGCTTCTGCTCTTCCGTGCCCAGGCGCTGGATGTAGGGGGCGATGATGTCCGAGTGCATGCCGAAGGTTGGGCCGGTCACGCCAGCGCGCGCCATCTCTTCGGACAGCACCGCTGCATGGCCGAAGTCGCCGCCGCCGCCGCCGTATTCGGTGGGCAGCATGGGGCACAGCAGGCCTTCGCGGCCGGCCTTGCGCCACAGCTCGCGATCCACCTTGCCGGCTTGGGCCCAGGCGTCGGTGTGGGGCACGCATTCGCGCTCGATGAAGCGGCGTGCCGTGGTGCGAAACATCTCGTGGTCTTCGCGGTAGACGCTGCGCTGGACCTCCATGGTGGGACTCCTTAGGTTGGGGTGGCTGTCGATGGCTCAAAGTTATTCGCGAGGGGCTTTTTGCGCCCTACCCATTGCGGGTAGGCGGGTGGCCGCGTGGGTGTGATGCATGCGAGCAGGCTGCGCATCGGGTGCGTCCCGACTGCAAGGCGGCGCCTGCTGCCGCACAATGCCGCAGGCCCGGCGGGCATCGCCGAGCACTGATTGCCCGTTTCCATGGCCTCTTCCAAATCCCTCCAGCCACCGCGCAGCGCGGTCGCCGACCGCCTGCTCGATACGAAGCTGGTGCCGCCCAAGGCGCCGCGCCGCATCGCCGGGCGCGAGCGGCTCATTGCGCAATTGCTGGAGGCGCGGCGCAAGCGCTGCGTAGTGCTGCAGGGGCAGGGCGGCTGCGGCAAGACCACGCTGCTGATCGCCTGGCGCCAGGCATTGCTGCCGCTGGGCTTCGACGTGGCGTGGCTGAGCCTGTCGGAGCGCGACGATGACCTCACGCGCCTGCTCGATTGCCTGCTGGCGAGCCTCGCGCAGATCGACCCTGCCATGACGCGCGAGGCCAGCCTGCTGACCGACCCCGGCGCGGATGCCGACAGCGCCGAGCGCGCCATCGTGGCGCTGGTGCGCGGCATTTCTGCCCATCCGCGCGAGGTGGTGCTGATGCTCGACGACCTGCACCACCTGGGTTCGCGCGCGGCCCTGTCGGCGCTGCAGTGGATGCTGGACTTTTCGCCACCCAACCTGCACCTGGTGCTGGCTTCGCGCGGCACGCCGCCGTTGTCGCTGGCGCGGCTGCGCGCACAGGGCCTGGTGCTGGAACTGGACATGCGCGAGATGCGCTTCACGCCCGAGGAGTCGCTTGCTTTCCTGCAAGCACACGCCGCCGGCATCGGCGAGCGCGACGCGCAACTGCTGCACGAGCTGACTGACGGCTGGGCCGCCGGCCTGCAACTGCTGTCGGTGGACTGGAAGAAGCGCCAGGAGCGCGGCGGCCGGGGCGCCGCGGCGCCGCTGGAACTGGCGCGCGCGCAATTGCAGGACGCGCGCGGCTTCGCCGACTACTTCGAACACGAAGTGATCGCGCAATTGGCGCCGACCGAGTTGGAACTGCTGGTAGGCGCGTCCATCTGCAACCGTTTCGGCCCCGCGCTGTGCGCTGCCCTTACCGGCCGCACTGGCGCCGATGCCGAGGCTGCGAGTCTGCTGCAACGCCTGGTGGCCGACGACCTCTTCGTTGCACAGGTGCAAAGCAAGCAGGGCGAGAGCTGGTACCGTTTGCACCCGCTGCTGCGCGAGACCCTGCGCCTGCGCTTCGACCAGCGGTCCGAAGACGAGCGGCGCGCACTGCACCTGGCGGCCTTCCGTTGGTTCGATGCCCACGGCTATCTGGACGAAGCGGTGGAACATGCGCTGCTGGCCGGTGAGACCGAGACCGCCGCCGCCCGCGTGGAGCAGGCGGCGCAGCCGCTGTCGGCGCGCGGCGAGCTGCGGCGCCTGTTCGGCCTGTTGCGCCAGCTGCCGCAAGCGCAGATCGAGTCCCACGTGGACCTGCAGCTGTGGAGCCTGCGCCTGCTCATGGCCGCGCGCGAGATGCAGGCGTGCGCCCAGATCATCGAGTGCTTGCTGGCGCGCAGCGGCGAGCTGCTGCCACGCCAGCGCCACATCCTCACGCTGATGCGCGCCACCCTGGCCGTGCAGCGCGACGACAGCGAGGCTGCCACCGCGTTGCTGCCGCAACTGCTGGCCATTCCGGACACGGTCGAGGCCTTTTCACTGGGCGGCCGCGTCAACCTGCTGTCGTGGATCTACCTGCAGCTGGGCGAGTACGAGCGCGCCCGGCAGGTGCAGGCAAACACGCCGCCGCTTCTGGTCGACGGCGTGCCGCTGCTGGGCACCGCCTCGGGCAGCCTGCAGGGCCGCTGCCTGGTGGGACTGAGCCATGCGCTGGAAGGCCACATCGCCCAGGCCGAGCGCGTCTACGGCGAGGTGCTGCATGAGTCCGAATCGCGCGGCCGCGCCTTCGTCGAGCCCGCCTGCATGGCCGCCGCGCTGCTGGGCGAGGCCTTCTACGAGCGCGGCGACATGGCCGGCGTGCTGCGCCTGCTGGAAGCGCGGGTGGAGGTGCTGGAACGCTTGTCCATCCCCGACTCCATGCTGCGCGTGATGACGGTTCTTGCCAGCGCGCACTGGCTGGAAGGGCGCCGGCTCGAATCCTTTGCCTACCTGGAGCGGTTGGAGGACCATGCGCAGCAGCTGGGGTTGGACCGGCTGCTGGCGCATAGCCTGCATGCGCAGATCCAGCGCCGCCTGGAGTTGCAGGACTTCGAAGCGGCTGATGCGCTGCGCGGGCGAATGGAGGCGTTGCACCGCAAGCATCCGCGTGCCGAGCGCGGTGCCTCTGGCGAGGTGGCGCTGATGGCGCAGCGCGCCCAAGTGCTATGGGACCTGGCGCATGGCGACCTGGAGCATGCCGCCACCCGGCTGGCGCCCCTGGTCAATCTCGCCGTCACGCGCGGCGACCAGCGCCTGACGGCTCAGTTGCGGCTGCAGATGGCCATCGTCGAGCATCGCTGCGGGCGCGCGCCGCGTGCACGCGCGCAGCTGGAAGAAGCGCTGCGCCTGGGGCACCGGCTGGGCCTGATGCGCAGCCTGCTGGACGTGGATCCGTTCGCGCTGGAGCTGATGCGCCTGGCTTGCGCCGAGCCCGATTTCGACCCGGTGCTGCGCTTTTTCGCCGAACGGCTGGAGGGCGCGGCGCGGCCGGCCGAGCCGGCTCCCGAACGCGCTGTGGCGCCCGGCACGCGCGCTGGCGGCGCCAGCGCCGCCG
>NZ_BCUU01000017.1 GCF_001591385.1 Variovorax soli NBRC 106424 | reverse complement strand
GCACCGGCCCAGCCGGCTGCCGCGGCAGCGCCGGCCGAGCCGCGCACGAAGATGCCCGGTCCGCTGCTGGAGGGCTCGCCCCTCTACGTGGACGCGGGCGATCGGCAGGTGCAGGTGCTGCTCACCATGAAGCATCCGCGCGTGGTGGTGTTCGGCGACCTGCTGTCGGACGAGGAATGCGAAGGCCTCATTGCCGGTGCGCGCGAACGCCTGGCCCGCTCGCTCACGGTGGAAACCAAGACCGGCGGCGAGGCGCTCAACGTGGACCGCACCAGCGACGGCATGTTCTTCACCCGGGGCGAAAGCCCGCTGGTGCAGCGCGTCGAGGAGCGCATCGCCCGCCTGCTGCACTGGCCGGTGGAGTTCGGCGAGGGCCTGCAGATCCTGCGCTACGCGCCCGGCGCGCAGTACCGCCCGCATTACGACTATTTCGATCCGGCCGAGCCCGGCACGCCCACCATCCTGCGCCGCGGCGGCCAGCGCCTGGCCACGCTGGTGATCTACCTGCAGGAGCCGGGGCAGGGCGGCGGCACCACCTTCCCCGACGTCGGGCTCGAGGTGGCGCCGCGCCGCGGCACCGGCGTCTTCTTCAGCTATGACCGGCCCGACCCGTCCACCCGCACCCTGCACGGCGGCGCGCCGGTGCTGGCGGGCGAGAAATGGGTGGCCACCAAGTGGCTGCGGGAGCGGGAGTTTGCATAGCGGGGCGGGCTGCGCATGAAAGTCCGCGCCAACGGCATCGAGATCGAGGTGGACGACGCCGGCCCGCGCGACGGACCGGCGGTGCTGCTCATCATGGGCCTGGGCATGCAGCTCATCGGCTGGCCGCAGGACTTCGTGCAGCCGCTGGTGGATGCGGGCTTTCGGGTCATCCGGCACGACAACCGCGACATCGGCCTGTCCGAAGGCTTCGACCATGCGCCGCGGCACAACTTCCTGTGGCAGACGGTGCGTTCGCGCCTGGGCCTGCCGGTGCGCTCGCCCTACACGCTGCAGGACATGGCCAACGACTCGCTGGGCGTGCTCGATGCGCTGGGCATCGGGCAGGCGCATGTCATCGGTGCCTCCATGGGCGGCATGATCGCGCAGCGCGTGGCCTCCAGCGCGCCGCAGCGCGTGCGCTCGCTCACCAGCATCATGAGCTCCAGCGGCGCGCGCGGCCTGCCCGGGCCGCATCCGCAGGTGGCGGCCAGCCTGTTCCGGCGCCCGCCGGGACGGACCGAGGAATCGCTGGTGGCCTACAGCCTGGGCTTCATCCGCCTGATCGAGAGCCCGGCCTATCCCTGCGACGAGCAGGTGCTGCGCGAGCGCCTCACGCAAAGCGTGCGCCGTGCCTATCGGCCGGCGGGCCTGCTGCGCCAGATGCTGGCCATCGGCGCCGACACCGACCGCCGGCTGGACGAACTCGGCCGCATCCGCTGTCCCACCCTGGTGCTGCACGGCGAGGCCGACCGGCTGGTGCCCATCGCTGCCGGCCGCGACACCGCGCGCCGCATCCCGGGGGCGCGCTTCGTCGGCATTCCGGGCATGGGGCACGACCTGCCGCCGCCGGTCAACCAGCTGCTGCTGGCCCACATCATTCCTTTTCTGAATTCGGTTCCTGCTGACACCAAGGACACCGCACCATGAGCATTTCCAACACCCCCGAGCAGTCGCAACTGGGCCGCGCGTCGGCCTACGTCGACCAGTACGACCCCGGCCAGCTCTTTCCCATTGCACGCGCCACGCAGCGCGAGGCCATGGGCATCCGCGGCGAGCCGCTGCCCTTCTTCGGCGCCGATCTCTGGACCGCCTTCGAGCTGAGCTGGCTCAACGCGCGCGGCAAGCCGCAGCTGGCCATTGCGCACTTCACGATTCCCTGCGAGACGCCCAACATCATCGAGAGCAAGTCCTTCAAGCTTTATCTCAACAGCTTCAACAGCAGCGTGTTCGCCGATGCCGCCGCGGTGCGCGAGCGCCTGGCCGACGACCTGAGCGAAGCGGTGTGGCGCGGCAGCGGCCGCAGCGGCCGCGTGGGCGTGAAGCTGCTGGCGCCGGACATGTTCGACCGCGAACCGGTGCACGAGCTCGACGGCGTGGACCTCGACCGGCTTGACCTGGATTGCACCCACTACCAGCCGGCCCCCGAACTGCTTGGCGCCAACTTCGACGAGCAGCCCGTCACCGAGACGCTCACCAGCCGCCTGCTCAAGAGCAACTGCCTGGTCACGGGTCAGCCCGACTGGGGCAGCGTGCAGATCCGCTACAGCGGCCCGCAGATCGACCAGGCCGGCCTGTTGCGCTACATCGTGAGCTTTCGCCAGCACAACGAATTCCACGAGCCCTGCGCCGAGCGCATCTTCACCGACATCATGCAGTACTGCCGGCCAACCAAACTGGCGGTGTATGCGCGCTACACGCGCCGCGGCGGGCTGGACATCAATCCGTTTCGCACCAGCTGGCCGCAGCCGCTGCCGCCAAACGTCCGCACGGCGCGGCAATAGCTGTAGACCTGCTCCTACAGGCGCGGGGCGCGGGGCGCCCGATACTGGCCGCATGATGAAGGCCTCGCCCGCCGCCCGCAGCTGGATCGCGGCCGGCGTCCGATACGAACTGCTGACCCGCGTCCTTCCCGCATTGCGCCACGACATGGTGGGACCGGTGTCCGTCATGCGCATGGGCGTGCTGATGCTCAAGCGGCAGGTGGAGGCGCCCCAGATCGATTCGCAGGCCTGCAACGAGCGCGTGGCGCTCATCGATGCACAGCTTGCCGAGCTGCTGGACGGCGTGCGCCTGCTGCGCAACTGGGAGCTGGCCGACACGGACGAAGGCATCGCGCGCTCGGAGCTGGTGCAGATGTGCGTGGCGCTGCTGCGGCCGGCCTTCAGCCTGCAGGACGTGCAACTCGAGATGGATGCGGCACTCGAGCAGCCGACCTCTGACACCGAAGAGCGCTTTCCCCGGGCGGCGGCGCTGCGCTACCTGCTGCTGTGCGGCCTCAACTACCTCCACGACGCGTGCACGGACGAATGCACCATCCGGATCGAGCCGCAGGGCCGCAGCGGATTGCTCCTGCGCACGATGCCCGGCGTGGTCGAGGGCGGCCACGACGGCATGCCCGAAAGCGCCGTGGTGCATTGCGCGCCGCGCCGGCTCGCCATCGATGCCGTGGCGCTGCAGAACCTCGCGGATGACCTGGGTTACGAGGTGCAGGTCGACGGCGAAGAGTGGGTGCGCATTTCGCTGATCGAGCGCTGAGAAGCGATCGGTTCGCCCGCGCAGCGGCGAGAATCGGGGCCCGGTTTTTGCATCAGGCCCCCCATGACACTCTCACTCTCCCGTCTTTCCCGCCGCGCCGCGTTCGGCGCCACCACCCTTGGCCTGGCTGCCGCGCTGGCCGGCTGCGCCGCGCCCGGCAGCACGCCCGCTGCATCGTCTTCTTCTTCGCAGCAGGGCGCCAAGCCCGCACCGATCCAGGTCAAGGTGTTCGTCGCCGCCATGTTCGAGATCGGCCAGAACACCGGCGACCGCGCCGGCGAATTCCAGCACTGGTACGAGCGCTACTGGAAGGGCGCCAAGCCCGTCGCCGTGCCCGGCGCGCTGGGCCCGGTGTACTGCAATGCCGACGGCGTGTGCGGCTCGGTACTCGGCATGGGCAAGGTGAACTCGTCGTCGTCGATGCAGGCCATCCTGCTCAATCCGGCCTTCGATTTCTCCAAGGCCTACTACGTGATCTCGGGCGTGGCCGGCACGCCGCCGTCGCGCGGCACCATCGGCGAAGTGAACTGGGCGACCTGGCTGGTCGACTACGACCTGGGCCACCGCTGGGCGCCGGAAGAGAACAAGCCGGGCGAGCCGACCTTCATGCCGCGCAAGGGCTACGAGGAATATCGCCGCTTCAAGCTCAACCCCGACCTGGTGGCCTGGGCCATGAAGCTCAGCGCCGACACGCCCCTGAAGGACTCGGACTCTGCCCGCAAGTACCGGCTGCGCTATCCGCAGGCAGCGGCACGGCGCGCGCCCTTCGTCGGCACCGGCACGCACATGACCGGCGACACCTTCTTCCATGGCCCGGGCATGTCCAACCAGGCCCAGTACATCGCCAAGCTCTACGGCGCCGACGACTACGTCATCACCGAGATGGAAGCGGCGGCCATCACGCTGGTGATCAAGCGCACGCACGGCACCGACCGTGTCATGAGCCTGCGCGGCGCCGTCAACTTCGACCAGGGCAATCCGCGCGAGACCACGCTGCAGCACCTGGACCCCGCGCCTGGCGAAACGGCCGGCGGCTTTGCGGAGACGGTGGAGAACATCGAGCTGGTGGGCTCGCGCGTGGTGGACCACATCACGAAGAACTGGGGACAGTGGCAGGCCGGCGTGCCTGCACCGGCGGGCAAGTAGCCGACAACGTCAGGGCCGGCCGGCCGCGAGGTAGGCCGTGACGGTGAAGTCGAACGGTGTCCATCGGCTCACCGTCACGCCCGCGGCGCGCAGGCCTTCGCCCGTCCAGTTGTTGCAGGTGCGAAAGAGGTTCGCACTGCCCGTGGCTTCGTAGAAGGCATCGTTGTCTGCGTAGTGGGCACCGGGGATGGGCCGCGCCTGGGCCTGTGGCAGGCTGGCCATCACATGGGCCGCAAGCCGCTCGTACTGTTCCTGCGACAAGGGCAGGCGGTGCGCAGTGCCGTGTGCCAGGTCGGCAGCGCGCAGGTGGCTGACGTGCAGGAGCGCACGGTTGCGACCCAGCGCGGCACGCAGCGCGCGCTGCGCCGTCAGGTCTGCCCACACCGGCGTGTACAGGTAGATCTCGCGGTCGCCCCAGCCGATGGCGATGTAGCTGGCATCGGGCGGCGCGGCGCGTGCATGCGTCGCGCTGAAGAGCTGGCTCCAGTCCACGCCGTGGCCGCGCATCGGAAGCACCAGGTCGGTGTGGATGCCGTTGCTGAGCACCCAGGCCTGCACCTGCGCCGCTGCGGCAGGTGGCTGCCCCTTCACGGGCCACAGCAGGAGCAGGCAGGCTGCACTCCAGTACGCGAGCATGGCGGCCAGCGGGGCCAGCAAGACGATCGAGAGCGCGCGCAGCCCGGTGCGCATATTCGTCGTCAGAACAGCGAGCCGGTGGTGTCCTGCGCCTTCGTCCGCGCGCGCGACGGCGTGCGCAGGCCCGTGCCCTCGGACATCGGGGCGGTGGCCTCGGGACTGTCCGCCTTCGCCAGGGTGCCGACGCGCACGCCCAGCAGCCGCAGCGGCCGCTCCAGCGACACGCGCCGCAGGCAGTGGCCGGCCGTCTGGCGGATCACCTTGCCGTCGGCGGTGAAGCTGGCCACCGTCTGGTCGCGCGTGGCGATCTTGAAGTCGTCATAACGCAGCTTGATGCCGATGGTCTTGCCCACATAGCCCTTGCGCTGCAGGTCCTCGGCCACCTTCTCGCACAAGTGGGTGAAGATGGCGCCCAGCTCCGCGCGGTCGCGCACCGCATGCAGGTCGCGCTCGAAGGTGGTCTCGCGGCTCATCGACACCGGCTCGCTCTCGGTCACCACCGGACGGTTGTCGCGGCCCCAGGCCACCTCGTGCATCCAGGCGCCGGTGGCCTTGCCGAAATTGGCGATCAGCCATTCGCGCTCGCAGCCCGCGAGCTGCCCGATGGTCTCGATGCCCAGCCGCTTGAGCTTCTCGTCGGCCTTCGGCCCGATGCCGTTGACCTTGCGGCAGGGCAGGGGCCAGATGCGCGTCTGCAGGTCGCTCTCGTACACCACTGAGATGCCGTTGGGCTTCTGGAATTCGCTGGCCATCTTGGCGATGAGCTTGTTGGGCGCCACGCCGATGGAGCAGGTGAGCCCCGTAGCCTCGAAGATGGACTTCTGGATGAGCCGCGCCAGCACGCGCCCGCCTTCGCGCTGGCCGCCGGGCACGTCTGTGAAGTCGATGTACACCTCGTCCACCCCGCGGTCTTCCATGATGGGTGCGATGTCGCGGATGATGCCCTTGAACTGGCGCGAGAAGCGCCGCACCTCGTCGAAGTCCACCGGCAGCACGATGGCCTGCGGGCACAGCTTGGCCGCCTTCATCATGCCCATGGCCGAGCCCACGCCGAACACGCGCGCCGGGTAGGTGGCGGTGGTGATCACGCCGCGCCCCACGTAGTCCTTGAGCAGCGGAAAGGCCTCGACCGGAATGTCGGCCAGCGTGCCGCCTTCGGGCACGTGGCGCATGATGGCCTCGTCCACCTTGCGCCGGCCGCCGCCGATCACCACCGGCAGCCCCTTGAGCTGCGGATAGCGAAGCAGTTCGACGGACGCGAAGAAGGCGTCCATGTCGAGGTGGGCGATGCGGCGGATGGTGTCGGTCACGGAACCCCCGATTCTCGCGCGAGCGGCTGCCAGGCACCTGCCATGCGCCATATCCCCCGCCCAGCGCCACCCACTGGTGCGCGGCGCGCTTCGATGCCATCATTGCCGCCATCATGCAGACCATCGCCACGATCTTCTGGCGCCGGCTCGACGCTCCGGGACATGACGCCTGCCGTCTGGAACGGCATGGCGAATCCTGGCAGCTGGACGGGGCGGCTGTCTTTCAACACACCGACGGCCGCCCGGCGCGGCTGGACTACCGCGTCTACTGCGACAAGGCCTGGCACACCAAATGGGGCCGGGTGCGCGGCTGGGTCGGCTCGGCCGCCGTCGATTTCGCCATTGCCCGCAATGCGCGCGGCGACTGGACGCTCAACGAGGAAGTGGTGCCCGAGATGGCGCACTGCATCGACCTCGACCTGGGTTTCACCCCGGCCACCAATCTGGTGCAGCTGCGCCGGCTGAACCTGCAAAAGGGCGAATCCGCCGACGTGCCGGTGGCATGGATCGACCTGGACGGCGATTCGCTGGCCGCCGTGGCGCAGCACTACAAGCGGCGCGGCGACGGCGAATACGCCTACGAGTCGCCGCGCTTCGAATACAAGGACACGCTCAAGGTGGGCGCCGAGGGCTTCGTCACCCGCTACCCCGGCCTCTGGGAGTCGGTGAGCTGATTCCCTGAATGGCGTGCCCGCGGCGCCGCCGCGTCGTCAGCGCTGCGGCATGTCCTTGTAGGAGTAGCCCAGGCTCACCGTCGCATCTTCCGGAATGGCCGGCATGGTGTCGTTCCACGCCTCCCAGGCGGCGCGCATGGCCTCGAGCCGCCCGGGCTCCTTGTTCGCCTGGTTGGCCCGCTCGCGTTCGTCCTGCGGAATGTTGAACAGGTAGTCGTTGCCATCCACCCGCAGGTACTTCCAGTCACCCTCGCGCAGGGCGCGCTGGCCGCGGTGGTTCATGCGCCAGTGCAGCGGACGCGCAAAGCTGTGCGTGGCATCGCGCAGGACCGGCATGAGCGACACGCCGTCCAGCGGATGCCGCTCGTCGGCCGGAACGCCGGCCGCATCGAGCATGGTGGCCGACCAGTCCATGGTCATGCACAGCTGGCCGCTGGTGCCGCCGGCCGGGATCACGGCGGGCCAGTGGGCGATCCATGGCACGCGGATGCCGCCTTCGGTGAGGTCCATCTTGCCGCCCACCAGCGGCCAGTTGTCGGAAAAGCGCTCGCCGCCGTTGTCGCTGGTGAACACCACCAGCGTGTTGTCGGCGATGCCGGCCTTTTCCAGCGCCTGCATGACCCAGCCGATGCCTTCGTCCATGTGATGGATCATGCGGCGGTAGGTGTGGATGTTGCCGCCCGCCAGGTCGAACAGGTTGTTCTTCACCAGCGGCGCCTTGCCGGCGTCGTCTCGCGTTTCCCAGGGCCAGTGCGGCGCGGTGTAGTGCAGGCTCAGGAAGAAGGGAGCATCGCCCTCGGCCATGCGCTGCACGTAGTCGGCGGCGCGGCGCGAGAGCAGGTCGGTGAGGTAGCCCTCGGCCTGGTGCTCCTCGTTGCCCAGCCACAGGTCGTGCTGGCCGGTGGAGTCGCAGTGGGTGAAGTAGTCCACCCCGCCGGACATGGGGCCGAAGAATTCCTCGTAGCCCGAGCGCAGCGGACCGAAGTGCGGCTGCGAGCCCAGGTGCCACTTGCCGATGAGCGCGGTGCGGTAGCCCGCACCCTTGAGCAGCGAGGGCAGCGTGGGATGCTCGGGCGGCAGGCCCAGCGTCTTGCTGCCGCGGCTCTTGCTGTTGATGGGCTCCTCGGCCGCGCCGCGCAGGCGGTACTGGTAGCGGCCGGTGATCATGCCGAAGCGCGTGGGCGAGCACACCGGCGAATTCGAGTAGCCCTGCGTGAAGCGCACGCCCTGGGCCGCCAGGCCGTCGAGCACCGGCGACACGCGGCCGAAGGGCTCGTCGCGGCCGCCGTAGCAGCCCAGGTCGGCATAGCCGAGGTCGTCGGCGACGATGAAGATGAAATTGGGGCGTCGTTGTGTGGTCGTCATGGTCGGTCTGTTCAGTCCACCTTCATGCCGGTGGCCTTCACGATGGCCCCGTAGCGTACCTTGCTCGCTTCCAGGCGGTCGGCCGCGGTCTTGCCGGTTTCGCCCAGGGGCACCATGTCCAGGCTGGCCAGTCGCGACTTGAGCTCGGGCGTGGCCAGGGCCGACTGCAGTGCCTTCTGCAGTTTGTCCGCGATGGGCTGCGGGGTGGCCGCCGGCACCATGGCCATGTAGAGCACTTCGAACTCCATGCCCTTCAGGCCCAGTTCGCCCACGGTGGGCACTTCGGGCAGCAGCGGCGAGCGCTGGCGGCCCGTCACGGCCAGCGGCCGCACCTTGCCGGCCTGGATGTGCGGCAGCAGGCCCGGCGTGGCCAGGATGCCCGCCTGCACCTCGCCCGAGAGCAGGGCGGTGACCGCGGGCGCGTTGCCCTTGTAGGGCACGTGCATGATCTTCGCGCCGGTGGCGTCGGCAAAGATCTCGGCGGCGATGTGGCCCGGGCTGCCGTTGCCGGCCGAACTGAAGCTGGCGGCTTCCTTCTTCGCGTCCGCAATGAAGGCCGGCAGCGTCTTGGCCGGCACCGACGGGTTCACGCCGAAGGCCAGGCCGGAGGAGCTGAAGATCATCAGCGGCTTCAGGTCCTTGGCCGCAAAGGGCATCGACTTGTAGACGTGCGGATTGATGGTGAAGGTGGTGTCGATAGTCAGCAGCACCGTGTAGCCGTCGGCGGGGCTCTTGGCTGCCAGGTCGGCGCCGATGTTGCCGCCCGCGCCGGGGCGGTTGTCCACCACGAAGGGCTGCCTGAGGTCGGCCTGCAGCGGAATTGCCAGTGCGCGGCCGAGGATGTCCAGCGGGCCGCCGGCCGGGAAGTTGGTGATGAAGCGGACTGGCTTGTCCGGGTAGCTGTCCTGGGCCTGCGCGGCGTGCGGCAGCAGGGCCGCTGCGAACGGCGCGCACAGGATCAGGCTAGACAAAAGGCGGCGGGCGCGGGGGGCAGGGGAAGTCATGAGGGCTTGTCTCGGATGTTCTGGTGGTGACGGTGGATGCGGCCCACTGTAGGAGCCGCCGTGGCCCCCCACAACTGAAAGCTCTTCTGCCTACCATTCCTCATGGTTATATTTTGAGTGTGCGTTTCCCCTATGCCCTTGTTGTCCAGCCATGAACTTTGATCGCCTTCAACTGCGCCATCTGCGCTGCCTCGCCGCGGTCGGCCAGGAGCGCAACCTGGTGCGCGCGGCCAGTGCGCTGGCGCTCACGCAGCCGGCGGTGTCCAAGACCATGGCCGAGCTGGAAGACATCATGGGCCGGCAGCTGCTCGTGCGCCGACGCCGTGGCGTGGATCTCACCGCCGCCGGCGAGGTGCTGCTGCGCCATGCGGTGGCCACCCTGCGCGGCCTGCGCGAGGGACTGACGCAGGCGCTGGACGAGGCCGAAGGCGAGCAGTTGCGCGTGGCGGTGGGCGCGCTGCCCAACATGGCGGCCGGCGTGCTGCCCGATGCCATCGCGCTGCTGGTGGCCGAGCATCCGCAGCTGCGCGTGCGCGTGGTCAGCGGCACCAACGCGCAGCTGATGGCGCAGCTGCGCCAGGGTGAGATCGACCTGGTGGTGGGCCGCCTGGCCCAGCCGGCGGCGCTGGTGGACCTGAGCTTCCAGCAGCTCTACAGCGAGCCGCTGCTGCTGGTCGCGCGGCCCGGCCACCCGCTGGTCGGGCAACAGCAGCCGCCCGTTGCCGCGCTGGCCGCCTATCCGCTGGTGGTGCCGCTGCAGGGCACGCTGGTGCGCGACACGGCCGACGCCTTCCTGTACGCGCGGGGCAATGCGCTGCCGGGCGCGGTGGTTGAGGCCACCGACAACAGCTTCATTCTGGGCCTGCTGGGCCGCACCGATGGCATCTGGTTCGCCCCCAAGGGCGCGGCCGACAGCGCCCTGGCCGAGGGCGCACTGGTGCGCATCGACGTCGACACCCGCGCGACCGACGGGCCGGTGGGCATCACCTGGCGCCGCACCGGCGAGCCGGGGGATGGGGCGCGGCGGCTGGCGGATGCGATCGGGCGGGTGGTGCGCCGCAGAAGCGGCGAAGGGCGGCCCGAGGCTTGATGCAGCAGTCGACCGCTGACAGGACTGCCGACCGAGATGGGCGATGAAAGGCACACCTCAGTGCGCGTGCCCGGCCTCCAGCACCTTGTCCCCATCGCCCCGATGCGCCCACTGGTACAGGAGCGGCAGCACCAGCAGCGTGAGCGCGGTGGCCGAGAGAATGCCGCCGATCACCACCGTGGCCAGCGGCCGCTGCACCTCGGCGCCGGTGCCGGTGGCCAGCGCCATCGGCACGAAGCCCAGCGATGCCACCAGCGCGGTCATCAGCACCGGCCGCAGGCGGTTGGATGCGCCGTCACGCACCGCCTGAGCCAGCGGCAGGCCTTCCTCGCGCAGGCGCCGGATCAGCGTGAGCATCACCAGCCCGTTGAGCACCGCCACGCCCGACAGCGCGATGAAGCCGATGGCCGCCGAGATCGACATGGGCATGCCGCGGGCCCAGAGCGCCAGCACGCCGCCGGTGAGCGCGAAGGGAATGCCGGTGAACACCAGCAGGCCGTCCTTCAGGTTGCCGAACATCGTGAACAGCAGGGCCAGCACCAGCGCGAGCGACAGCGGAATCACCAGCTGCAGGCGCTGCGCGGCTGACTCCAGCTGCTCGAAGGTGCCGCCCCAGCGCGTCCAGTAGCCGGACGGCACCTGCACCTGGGCTTCGATGGCCTGCTGCGCATCGGCCACGAAGCTGCCGATGTCGCGGCCCTGCACGTTGGCGCTGACCACCACGCGCCGCTTGCCGTTCTCGCGCGCGACCTGGTAGGGGCCGGGCTTGAGCTCGAGCGTGGCCAGCTCCGACAGCGGCAGGTAGTTGGTGCGGCCATCCGGCCCCTTGGGCAGGCCGATGGGCAGGCGCGCCAGCGCATCCAAATCGGCACGCACCTCTTCAGGCAGGCGCACCACGATGTCGAAGCGGCGGTCGCCCTGGAAGAAGGTGCCGGCCTCGCGTCCGCCGATGGCGATCTGCACCGCCTCCTGCACCTCGCTCATGCGCAGGCCGTGGCGCGCGGCCTTGGCGCGGTCGATGTTCACGCTCAGCATGGGCAGGCCATCGTTCTGTTCCACCTTGACCTCGGTCGCGCCGGCCACCGAGCCCAGCACGTTGGCGATCTGCTGCGCGGTCGCGTTGAGCACCTGGCTGTCGTCGCCGAAGACCTTCACCGCCACATCGGAGCGCACGCCGGAGATCAGCTCGTTGAAGCGCAGCTGGATGGGCTGCGAGAACTCGTAGTTGTTGCCGGGGATCTGCGCCACCTCGGCGCGCACGGCCGCCAGCAGCTCGTCGCGCGTCTTGCGCGGCTGGGGCCATTCGGAGGCCGGCTTGAGCATGATGTAGCCGTCGGAGATGTTGGGCGGCATCGGGTCGGCCGCGATCTCGGCCGTGCCGGTGCGCGCGAAGATGCGCTCGATTTCCGGAAACTTCTGCATCAGCCGCTTTTCGATCTGCTGCTGCATCTCCACCGATTGCGAGAGGCTGGTGCCCGGCAGGCGCAGGGCCTGGATGGCGAAGTCGCCCTCGTTCAGGCTGGGCACGAACTCGCTGCCCAGGCGCGTGGCCAGCAGGCCGCACACCGCCACCAGCACGGCCGCCAGCGTGACGGCCACCGGCGCGTTGGCCATGGTCGCGCGCAGCGCCGGCTGGTAGGCGCGGTGGGCCCACCCCATCAGCCGGTTCTCGCCCTCGGCCACCTTGCCGGTCATGAGCAGCGCGACGGCCGCGGGCACGAAGGTGACCGACAGGACCATTGCGCCCAGCAGCGCCAGCACCACGGTGATGGCCATGGGGTGGAACATCTTTCCCTCCACGCCGGTGAGCGCGAAGATGGGCAGGTACACCACCATGATGATCAGCTGGCCGAAGAGCAGCGGCCGCCGCGCCTCGCGCGACGCCAGCATCACTTCATGGAAGCGCTCGCTGCGCGTGAGCAGGCGCCCGGCGTGCGCCTGCGCATGGGCGAGGCGCCGCACGCAGTTCTCCACGATCACCACCGCGCCGTCGACGATGATGCCGAAGTCCAGCGCGCCCAGGCTCAGCAGGTTGGCGCTCACCCGCCACTGCACCATACCGGTGAAGGTGAAGAGCATCGACAACGGAATGATCATGGCGGTGATGAGCGCCGCGCGGATGTTGCCCAGGAAGGCGAACAGCACCACGATCACCAGCACCGCGCCTTCCAGCAGGTTCTTCTTGACGGTGGCGATGGCCTTGTCGACCAGCACCGTGCGGTCGTACACGGTGACCGCGCGCACGCCCCGGGGCAGGCTCTTGTTGATCGCTTCCATCTGCCGGTCCACCGCCTGCGAGACGGCGCGGCTGTTCTCGCCGATGAGCATGAACACGGTGCCCAGCACCACCTCGCGCCCGTTCTCGGTGGCCGCGCCGCTGCGCAGTTCGCGCCCCAGCTCCACCCTGGCCACGTCGCGGATGCGGATCGGCAGGCCCTGCGCGCTGCCCACGATCACTTCGCCAATATCGGCCAGCGAGCCCAGCTGCCCCGGCGCGCGCACCAGGTACTGCTCGCCGCGCCGCTCGATGTAGCCGGCGCCGAGGTTGCCGTTGTCCTGCTCCAGGGCGGCCACCAGGTCCGACAGGCTGAGGTTGTAGGCCGCCAGCCGTTCCAGGCTCGGCGCCACCAGGTATTCCTTCTCGAAGCCGCCGATGGCGTTGACCTCGGTCACGCCGGGCACGCCGCGCAGCTGCGGCTTGATGACCCAGTCCTGGATCTCGCGCAGGTCGGCCGGCGTGTAGGGCGTGCCGTCGGCCTTGCGCGCGCCGTCCTCGGCCTCCACGGTCCACAGGTAGATCTCGCCCAGGCCGGTGGAGATGGGCCCCATCATCGTGTTGGCCTGCGAAGGCAGCTGGCTGCGCGCCTCCTGGATGCGCTGGTTCACCAGCTGGCGCGCGAAGTAGATGTCGGTGCCGTCCTTGAAGATCACCGTCACCTGCGACAGGCCGTAGCGCGACAGCGAGCGCGTTTCCTGCAGGCCGGGCAGGCCGGCCATCGCCGTCTCGATCGGGTAGGTGATGCGCTGCTCGGTCTCCAGCGGCGAGAAGCCGGGCGCCTCGGTGTTGATCTGTACCTGCACGTTGGTGATGTCGGGCACGGCATCGATGGGCAGGCGCGAGTAGCTGTAGACGCCCAGCAGGCCCATGGCCAGCACGGCCATCAGCACCAGCCAGCGGTGCGCGATGGCAAAGCGGACGATTCGTTCGAACATGGAGTGGGTTCCTCCTGCTTCAGTGCGAATGCGTCGCGCTGGACTTGCCCAGCTCCGACTTGATGACGAAGGTGTTGCCGCTGGCCAGCTGCGCGCCGGGCGCCAGGCCGTCGAGCACCTCGACATTGCGGCCGTCGGATCGGCCCAGGCGCACCGGTTGCGTCTTCACGGTGTTGCCCGGCAGCAGCAGGAAGACCACGCTTTCTTCGCCCTGGGTCTGCACCGCGTTCACGGGCACCGTGACTGCAGCGGCGACCGTGTCCTGCTGCAGTTCGACGCTCACGAACAGGCCCGGGCGCCAGGCCATGCGCGGGTTGTCCAGCCGCACGCGCGCCTTGGCGGTGCGGCTCTGCTCGCCCAGCAGCGCGCCGATGTAGGCCACTTCGCCGGGGGCCTTCTCGTCGAAGGCGGTGGAGCTCACCTCCGCCTTCTGGCCCGGGCGCACGCGCCCCAGGTCTTGCGCCGACACATTGAATTCGGCCCACACGCTGCGCATGTCCGAGAGGGTGAACACGGTGGTGTCTTCCTTCACCGCCTCGCCCAGGCTCAGGTGCTTCTCGACGATCACCCCGTCCTGCGGCGCGCGCAGCTCGTAGCGGTTGAGCGCGCCGCCCGTTCCGGCGCCCACGCCGACCGACTGCAGCCGCTGCGAGGAGTTGCGAACCGCGATGTCGGCTTCGCGCAGCGCCGCCTGCGCGGCCTGCATGTCCTGCTGGGCGGAGATGCGGTCTTCCCACAGCTTCTTTTCACGTTCGTAGGTCTGCGATGCCAGCGCCCGCCGCTGTTGCGCAGCCAGCAGTTCGCTGCGCTGTTCCGACAAGGCCGCGCTGGAGATCACCGCCAGCAGCTGCCCCTTCTTCACGAACTCGCCCAGCTGCACCGGCACCGATTGAGCCACGCCGGCCACCACCGGCACCACGTGCGCGGTGCGGTCTTCGTCGAAGCGGATCTCGCCAGGGAACTTGAGCGTGCGTTGCAGGGCGGCCGGGCTGGCCGTGGCCGCCTCGATGCCGGCCTGACGCAGCTGTTCCGAAGACAGCTTGAGCGTGCCTTTCTCTTCCTCCCCGCCATGGCTGGATTCCTCCTTGCCGTGGCTTTTTTCCTTGTGGCCTTCTTCTTTCCCGTGGGCGTGTCCGGCTTCGCCCTCCTTCCCGCCTTTCTCGTGCCCATGGTCGCCGGCTTCTTCGGCATGGGTGCCGGCGATGCCGGCGCCGCCGTTGCCGCGCCAGAGGATGGCGCCGGCGCTCAGCAGGCCGGCCGCGATGATGGCCGCGATGGCGACCTTCTGCTTGTTGGAGATGCTCATGATGGTTCTCTCTTTGCTGCTTTATTCGCCGAGGATTCGATCGATGGAACTGGCGGCCTGGTAGGCGCTGGCCTGCGCGTCGAGCAGCCGCTCGCGCGCCTCGAGCAAGGTGCGCTGGCTGTCCAGCACATCCAGCTGGCTGAACTTGCCGGCCTCGAAGCCGCGCACGGCGGCGTCATGGGTCTGCTGCGCCACCGGCAGCACGACGCTGCGCAGTTGCGCCTGCGTGTTGCGGGCGCTCTCCAGCTGGGCGCTGGCGGCGCGCAGTTCGTGGCGCAGCGCGAGCTGGCGCGCACGGTGCTCGTCCTCGGCCTTCAGGGCGCGCTGGTTCGCCTCGACGATGTTCCCCTGGTTGCGGTCGAACAGCGGCAGCGGAATGCTCAGGCCCACCACCGCCTGCGTGAGGCCGAGGTCGTTGTCGCGCTTGGCGCCCACCAGCACGCTGACGTCTGGCGTGGCCTTGGTGCGCTCCACATCCACCAGCGCGCGCCGATGCGCCAGCGCCAGTTGGCTGGCCCGCATGGCGGGCGCCTGTTCAAGGCGCTGCAGCAACTGGTCGAAGGGCGGGCGCTGCGGCATCGCGTCGAGCACGCCGGCGGCCTGCCCGAAGTCGGGCGCCTCGGCCCCCCACTGCAGCGCCAGGCGGTGACGGGCGTCGGCCAGCGCGGCCTGCGCCTGCGACAGCGCGAGCGACGCATTGGCCTGCGCCACCTGCGCGCGGCTGGCTTCCACCGGCGAGATGCGGCCGGCCTGCACGCGCCGCTCGGCCGAAGCGGTGCCGCGCGCGGCGATGTCCTTCGCATCCGCGGCCACCTTCACCCGCTCCTGCGCGACGAGCAGGTCGAAGTAGGCGCCGATCACCGCGGCGCGCACGCTCGCGCGGGTGTTCTCCAGCTCGGTGCGCGACAGCGCCTGGCTGCGCTCGGCCGCAGCCACGCGCGCTTCGCGCTTGCCGCCCAGCTCCAGCGGAATGCTGAGCGTGGCCGTGGTGGTGCGCGTGGCCTGGCGGAAGTCCTCCAGCTGGGCGTCGAGCTCAGGGTTGGGGCGGGTGCCTGCCTGGATGACAGTCCCGTCGCTGGCGGCAAGTTCGAGCCGTGCGGCCGCCAGCAGCGGGCTGCCCGCCTGGGCGCGCGACAGCGCCTGCTCCAACGTCAAGGCCGGCTGCGCGGCGGTGGCGGACGGCGCAGCGCCTTGGGCCCACGCAGGATTAGTTGAAAACAGCAGTGCGGCCGCCAGTGCGAGCGGCCAGGTTGAACGTGGCATGGAATCTCACCGAATGAATCTTGCGGATTCGGCGAGACGTGAAGGTCAGCGAAGCTTGATGGGCTGCGTTGCGTCTCGCCGGGCTAGGCGAGAGCGGGCCACTGCGGGCGTTCGGGCGCGCCGTGCGGCGCTGAAGGGGGTGCGGGCGTAGCGCGGGCCCAGGGTCCGGCCCTCAGGTCGGGCGCCACCTGCACATCGGGCTGCGACTGCAGCGGAGGCACGCAGGAGGCATGGCAGACGTTGCAGTCCGCGTCGGTGGCCAGCTTGCTGTCAGCCGGCTTCTTCTGCCCCTGGTCCGGATGCGCATGCTCATGGTGGCCCCAATGCGCGGCGGCGGCAGTGCGCTCGTGCTGGCAATAGGCCGCCGCGCTCGCCCAGTTGAACTGGGCCAGCAGCACGAAAGCCAGCAGGAACATCAGGGCGCGTCGCATGGAGCGGCCGAGTATATCGGGGGCGATGCTCAGTGGTCGTGATGCAGGTAGCTCGCCTGCCGCGGCAACCGCAGGCTGACGAGGAAGGCCACCACCATCATCGCGGTCACGTACCAGAAGAAGGTGGTTTCGTGGCCTTGCGACTTCAGCGCCAGCGCCACGTATTCGGCCGAGCCGCCGAAGATGGCGTTGCCCACCGCGTAGGCCAGCCCCACGCCCAGCGCGCGCACCTCGGGCGGGAACATCTCGGCCTTCACGATGCCGCTGATGGAGGTGTAGAAGCTCACGATGGCCAGCGCGACGACGATCAGCACGAACGCCACGTACGGGCTGCTCACATGCGCCAGCGCCGTGAGGATGGGCACCGTGAACAGCGCGCCCAGCGCGCCGAACAGCAGCATGTTGTTGCGCCGCCCGATGCGGTCCGACAGCATGCCGAACAAGGGCTGCATGCACATGTAGACGAACAGCGCGCAGGTCATCACGTAGCTGGTGGTCTTGATGGGCAGGTGCGCCGTGTTCACCAGGAACTTCTGCATGTACGTGGTGAAGGTGTAGAAGATCAGCGAGCCGCCCGCGGTGTAGCCCAGCACCGTGAGAAAGGCGGGCGTGTGGTGGCGGAACAGGTTGCCGATGGTGCCGGCCTCCTTGTTCCTGGCGCCTTGCTCGCCATGCGTTTCGGACAGCGCGCGGCGCAGCAGCATGGCCACCACCGCGGTGATGGCGCCAATGACGAACGGAATGCGCCAGCCCCAGGCCTTGAGCTCGGCCTCGCTGAGCAGCTGCTCCAGGATGACGATGACCAGCACCGCCAGCAGTTGCCCGCCGATGAGCGTGACGTACTGGAACGAGGAGAAGAAGCCGCGCTGTCCGCGCAGCGCGATCTCGCTCATGTAGGTGGCGGTGGTGCCGTACTCGCCGCCCACCGAAAGCCCCTGGAACAGGCGCGCGAGCAGCAGGAGGAAGGGTGCCCACGCGCCGATCTGCGCATAGGTCGGCAGGCAGGCGATGACCAGCGAGCCCGCGCACATCATGGTGACCGAGATCACCATCGAGGTCTTGCGGCCCTTGCGGTCCGCGATGCGCCCGAACAGCCAGCCGCCGATGGGCCGCATGAGAAAGCCCGCTGCGAACACGCCCGCGGTATTGAGCAGCTGCACCGTGGGATCGGACTTGGGGAAGAAGGCGCCGGCGAAATAGATGGCGGAGAAGGCGTAGACGTAGAAGTCGAACCATTCCACCAGGTTGCCCGAGGAGGCACCGACGATGGCGAAGATGCGGTGGCGCTTTTCTTCGGCCGTGTATTGGCGCGGCGGCGCGCTCGCCGCCTCGTTGAGGGTTGCGCTCATGGCTGACAGGCCTCTTGGTGTTGTTGTTGGTGAGCGGGAATTCTGCGCCCGCTCCCCCAACCCGCGCTGTCAGCAGGTTTCTACGATGGCGTCGTCGTCAGTAGGTGCCGGGCAGCAGGATGCCCGAATCCACGTTGTCGATCTGCGTGTGGCCGCAGAAGGCCATGGTCACATCGAGTTCCTTGTGGATGATCTGCAGCGCGCGGGTCACGCCGGCCTCTCCGTAGGCACCCAGCCCATACAGGAAGCTGCGGCCGATGAGCGTGCCGCGTGCGCCCAGGGCGCGGGCCTTCAGCACGTCCTGCCCGCTGCGGATGCCGCCGTCCATCCACACTTCGATGCGGTGGCCCACCTCGGCCGCGATGGCGGGCAGCGCGTCGATGGAGGCTGGCGCGCCGTCGAGCTGGCGGCCGCCGTGGTTGGAGACGATCAGCGCATCGGCGCCGCTGTCCACCGCCAGGCGCGCGTCTTCCGTGTCCATGATGCCCTTGAGCACCAGCTTGCCGCCCCAGCGCTTCTTGACCCATTCCACGTCGGCCCACGACAGGCTCGGGTCGAACTGGTCGTTGGTCCACGAGGCGAGGGACGACATGTCGGCCACGCCCTTCACATGGCCCACGATGTTGCCGAAGTAGCGGCGCTTGGTGCCCGCCATGCCCAGGCACCAGCGCGGCTTGGTCGCCAGGTTGATCATGTTGGCCAGCGTGGGCTTGGGCGGCGCCGACAGGCCGTTCTTGATGTCCTTGTGGCGCTGGCCCATCACCTGCAGGTCGAGCGTGAGCTGCAGGGCGCTGCAGTTGGCGGCCTTGGCGCGGTCGATCAGGCGCTCCATGAAGTCGCGGTCGCGCATCACGTACAGCTGGAACCAGAAAGGGTGGCGGCCCGTGTTCTCGGCAATGTCTTCCAGCGAGCAGATGCTCATGGTCGAGAGCGTGAACGGAATGCCGAAGGCCTTGGCAGCGCGTGCGGCCAGGATCTCGCCGTCGGCATGCTGCATACCCGTGAGCCCCGTGGGCGCAATGGCCACCGGCATGGCCGTTTCCTGGCCGATCATGGTGGTGCGGGTGGAGCGGCCTTCCATGTTCACCGCCACGCGCTGGCGCAGCTTGATCTTCTGGAACGCGGCCTCGTTGTCGCGGTAGGTGCCTTCGGTCCAAGCGCCGGAGTCGGCGTAGTCGTAGAACATGCGCGGCACGCGGCGCTTGGCAACGACGCGCAGGTCTTCGATGCAGGTGATCTTGGAAAGGTCGGGCACGAGAGGGGTTCCTTCTTGAGCGGGAGGTGAATGGGTGTCGCGAGCGCGAAGCCCGCATTATCGGGAGTGCGCCACGCCGGCGCCGCGCACCTCCAGCCGCAGCTCGTCCAGCACGTTGCCCTGGCGGGCGTCCACCAGTTGCACCACGTGGCGTCCCGGCCATGGCAGCCACGGCAGGCGCGCGCCCTGGCCGGCTGTGCGGCCGTCGATGCGCCACTGCAATGCCTGCCCGGCTGCGCCGCCTTCGGCCTCGAAGACCAGGCGCTGGCGCTGCGGCGGAATGTCGGGGTCGAGTGCGACGATGGTGCCGTCGGCCGGGGCGCTGATGCGCGGCGTGCCGCTTCGTGGCTGAGCATCGCCGTCGGGTGCGAAGCGGCTCTGCTCGGTTCCGGCGATGAACCATTCCTCGCGCGCCGCCTCCAGGCCATCGCCGAAGCTCACGCGGGTCTGCAGCAGCCCTGCCGGCGCCTGGGGCGCGCGGCTGGCTTCACGCCGGTGCAGGTAGGCCATCAGCTCCGCCCACACGGGCGCGGCGCCGCTGCTGCCGCTCACGTCCCACATGGGCGCGCCGCTGGCATTGCCCACCCACACGCCCACCGTGTAGCGCGAGGACCAGCCCACGGCCCAGTTGTCGCGCATGTCCTTGCTGGTGCCGGTTTTCACCGCCGTCCAGAAGCGCGTGGCCAGCACGCTGTCCAGGCCGAAGGTGGGCGCGCGCGCATTGGCATCGTGCAGGATGTCGCCCACGATGAAGCTGGCACCCGCATCGATCGCCTGCGTGAACACCGGCGGGGCACTGCGCGGCAAGCCGTTGCCCGCTTCGCTGAAGCGACCGCCGTTGGCCAGCGTGCGGTAGGCGTTGGTCAGTTGCAGCAGGGAGACTTCGCTGCTGCCCAGCGCCAGGCTGTAGCCGTAGTAGTCGCCGTTCTCGCGCAGCTGGATGCCGCTGGCCCGCAGCTGCCGCGCGAAGGCTTCGGGCCCGACCATCACCAGCGTACGCACGGCCGGCACGTTGAGCGAGGCCGCCAGCGCGCTGCGCACCGAGACCAGTCCCTTGAAGTGCCGGTCGTAGTTCTGCGGGATGTACAGGCCCCCGGCGGTGCCGATCTGTGCGCTGGAGTCGTCCAGCAGCGAGGCCGCGGTAAGCCGCCGCTGGGCCACGGCCTGCGCGTAGAGAAAAGGCTTGAGCGTGGAGCCGGGCTGGCGCTGGGCCAGCACGCCGTCCACCTCGGACGCGCGGCTGAGCGCGTCACCCGATGAGCCGATCCAGGCCAGCACTTCGCCACTGGCGTTGTCCAGCACCACCACGGCGCCGTCTTCCACGTTGCGGCCGCGCAGTTCGCGAAGGTGCCGCTGCAGGGTGGACAGCGCAAAGCGCTGCAGCGGCGCGCGCAGGCTGGTGCGCAACTCGCCCGTGTCCGGTGGCTGCTGTTGAGCCAGCCGGCGTGTGAGGTGCGGCGCGATGCCCTCGCTGGCGGGCCAGTCGCGGCGGGGGAGGGATGCGTTGGCAAAAGCTTCGAGCGCGAGGCAATCGGTGCGGCTGCCGGGCTGCATGGTGCGCAGCAGTTCGCAGCCGCGCTGCGCGACCAGCGCAGGCCTGGCGTTGGGCGCGCGCACGAGCGCCGCGGCCAGTGCCGACTCGCGCGCATCCAGCCCATGCGGCGCCTTGCCGAACAGGCTGCGCGAGAGCGCGTCGATGCCCACGATCTCGCCGCGGAAGGGCACGGTGTTGAGGTAGGCCTCCAGGATCTGGTCCTTGCGCCACTGGGCTTCCAGCTCGCGCGCGGCCCAGGCCTGGCCGAGCTTTTGCTGCAGGCTGCGGCCATCGCCGCTGCGCCGGCGCAGGTCGTCGTCCAGCAGGCCGGCCAGCTGCATGGTGATGGTCGAGGCGCCGCGCGTTCGCGTGGCCCACAGGTTGCCCCAGGCGGCGGCGGAGACGGCCTGCCAGTCGACGCCGCTGTGCTCGTAGAAGCGCTTGTCCTCGCTCAGCAGCATGGCCTGGCGTAGCGCGGGCGAGATGTCGGCGAGCACAGTCCACTGGCCGCGGCGCACGGCGGTGTCGGTGCGCACGCGCTGCAGCAGCTCGCCGTTGCGGTCCAGCACCACCGTGTCGGAAGGGCGGAAATCCTGCCGCACCTGCTGGTAGCTCGGCAGCGCCGACGCCGTTGCCGTCGCATGCAGGCTGCCGGCAAGCAGCGGGACGTACAACAATGGTTTGATCAGGCGGTGCATGGCGTGAGGCGCCCATTTTGCGCGGAGCGCGCACCTCTTCCGCCGCCTTTGGAAATCGGTCAAAGTTGCTGCTTTGCCCGCGCGCGCCGCGCCTGGAAGAGACCGCACCATGACCACCTCGAACAAGAAGCAGACGGAAGATGCCGGCAACGCCTCGGCGCACATCGACGCCAAGATCGCAGCACTGGACGACTGGCGCGGCCAGACGCTGGCGCGCCTGCGCAAGATCATCCTCGAGGCCGGCCCCGACATCGTCGAGGAATGGAAGTGGGGCGTGCCGGTGTGGTCGTGCAACGGCATCATCTGCACGGGCGAGACCTACAAGGCGGCTGTGAAGATGACCTTTGCCAAGGGCGCTTCGCTGGACGATCCGGCGAGGCTCTTCAATTCCAGCCTGGAAGGCAATGTGCGGCGCGCCATCGACGTGCATGCGGGCGAGAAGATCGACGAGAAGGCCCTGCAGGCGTTGGTGCGGGCCGCGGCCGAACTCAATGCCTCGTCGGCCGCCAAGAAGGCGGCGCCTCGCGCAGCGAAGAAGAAGGGCGCCTGACGAACTCGTCCCCCAGAAAGGATGATCAGCGGGCGCCGAAGGTGTCGACGTCCTGGCTGTAGTGCGGCGGGCCCTGCGCCGGCTCCGGATTGAGCAGCACCACGAAGTTCGGCACCCTGTCGGCCAGTTGGCTGTCGAGCCCTTCCTGCGGCTCCACCTGCAAGACTTCGGCCACCCAGCGGCCAGGCGGCAGGGCGAGGAAGCGGGACGCGTCGCCCGAGTAGGCGTTGATGTACTCGATGCCGCTCACGCCGACCATGCCCTGCGAGACGAACAGGTAGGGGCTGGACCGGCGCTCGATCCGCGCCTGCGCGCCGGGGTCGAAGCTGGCCGGCGCCTGCGCGCTGCCCACCCTGACTTCGATCAGCGCAACCCCGTCGGACTGCACGTAGATCGGAACGAAGGCGCCCGAGGCGATGTGGCGCCGGATGTCCTGGTCGTCGACGAAGTTGCGGGCCCAGGCATCGAAGTCGCACAGCGTGCGAAAGCGCTGCGGATCCCACAGGCCGTGCATGCCCGAATCGGTCGGCAGGCTGGCCAGCAGCGTGGTGCCGGGCTCGGGCTGCCACTCTGGCGCGCAGGCCGTCTGCGCATCCGCCTGCGGGCTTCGGTCGGGCGAGCAGGCCGCAAGCAGCAGGGCAGCCAACAATGCGGCGAAAACGAGCGTGGACAAGCGGACCATGGAGCCCTAGTGTGCTGCCCCGCAAATACCTGCGCAGAAAAGCGCGCCTTTCAGGCCATGGCGGCGTTGCAAATCCTCGCGATACCGCTGGGTATCGCTGCGGTTTGCGCCTTGCCCTGACCTGAAACGCATCGCTTTTCTATGCGCAGGTATTCGCGGGACAGCACACTGGCTTGCCACACCGGCAGCGCCTACATCTGCGCCACGTGATTGCAGATGGCGCCGGGCGTGGTGAACCAGATCCTGCCCTCGTCGCGCAACTGCGCCAGGTGCTGCAGTGCGCGCCGCAGGTGCCGCAGGCGGTAAGGCTGGCCGACGATGTAGGGGTGCAGCGCCAGGCCCATCACCAGCGGCTGCGCGCGCGACTGCAGCAGCATCTCGTCGGTGTTGTCGACCACCATCTGGGCGAAGTCCTTGGCGTCCATCTGGCGGGCGATGATCATCGGGATGTCGTTGAGCTCCTGCGGATACGGAATCGACCACAGGGTGCCGCCGCCGCGCGTTTGCATGGGCACGGGCTGGTCGTCGTGCGCCCAGTTCAGGGTGTAGCGGTAGCCGGATTCGAGCAGCAGGTCGGGGGTGGTGCGGCTCTCCGATATCCAGGGTGACAGCCAGCCGGTGACCTGCACGCCGCTTTGCGCCTGCATGCGGTCGCGGCAGGCGGCCAGCAGGGCGGCCTCGTCGGCCTCGGCCAGGTCGGCCTGCCGCACCGAGTTGGTGTGGCCGTGGCCCACCAGCTCGTCGCCGCGCGCCACGCAGGCGGCCACCAGCTCGGGGCAGTGGTCGTACAGGGCGGTGTTCAGCAGCGTGGCCGCCGGCAGGCCCAGGCTGTCGAACAGCTCCAGGCAGCGCCAGGCGCCCACGCGGTTGCCGTATTCGCGCCACGAGTAGTTCAGCACGTCCGGATGCGGATGCGCCGGACCGATGTTGGCGCCCAGGCCCTCGCCGAAGGCGAAGTGCTCCAGGTTGAAGCCCAGGTACACGGCCAGCCGCGCACCGCCAGGCCAGCTGTAGTCGGCGCGCTGGGTGATGGGCTGGTAGTGGAAGCGGCCATGGTGCGCCACGGGCGCCAGAGGGGAGAAAGCGGCTTTGGACATCGGGTTCCCAGGTTGAGCATCACGCAAGAAGCACGCCGGGCATGCGGCGTGGCGCAGCCCAGGCGTTCGCAGCATACGTGCAAATGGTCAACAATTGAATAGGTGGTTTGGCGACCAAAACCAAGGTTGCCGAGCCTGGCCGGTATCTTCCCGGGCCGGCGTCCCGTTCTACCGCTGCGCCGCCGAGGACGATGGCCGGCATTGCGCCGACTCGTTCGCATGCCGCAGATACGCGATCAGGTCAGCCCGGTCCTTCGCGTCCGGCACGCCGTCGTAGGTCATCGATGTCCCCGGCATAGTCTTCAAAGGCCCGGACAGGAATTGGTCGAGCGTCTTCTCGTCCCAGGTGATGCGCGAATCCTTCATGGCCTGGGAATACGCGAAGCCCGGGACGCTGCCGGCGCGCCGGCCCAGCAGGCCGCAGTGATGCGGCCCCACCCGGTCCTGCGCGAGCGCATGGCAGGCCTGGCACCGCACATACACCTGCTCGCCGTGCAGCACCTGTTGCTGCGAGGAGTCAGCGGGCGGCGCAAAGGTCGCGGCACCGGCCATGCCGGCCACGGCCAGCACGAGCGCGCCGGCCAGCCACCGCGGCCGGTGGCGCCAAAGGCCGCTCATGACACGAAGGCCGCAGGCACCGGCGCTTCGCCCAGCGCGTTGCGCAGGATGGCCCAGTGCATGGCCTCGTCGCCCAGGATGCTGGCCGCGGCCTTGGACAGGTCACGGTTGCCGAACAGGGGCACGGCACCAAGGTAGGCGCTCACGGCGCCTTGCTCCAGCCTGGCCGCGAAGCGCAGCACGTCGGCCTGCGACTTCAGCTGGTCCACCGGAAAGTCGTACCTGGCCTTGGCGACCGCAGGCTTGCCGCCGAGCTTTTCCACCGTCTGGGCCAGCACGTCGGCGTGCGCCTTGTGGTGGCCCTGGAAGGTCACGGCCAGATCGAGCACGGGCTTTTCCAGCAGCTTGCTTTCCGCGCCGAGCTGGTAGGCCGCGATGGCTTCGAGCTCGGCGCCGAGCGCGGTGTTCAGGATCTGCACGTCCTGCTGTCCATCGTTCTTGCCCTTGCCTTGCTGCGCGGCCAGGACGTCGTTGCCGGCCAGCAGCGCAATGGCCGTGCCGGAGAGAACCAGGCCGGACGAACGGCCGAGAAAGGCGCGGCGTGCCGCGGCGGGGTGGGGCATCTGAAGGAAGGACATGGCGTTTCTCCGTTGAGTGGGGCTGGCGACCGTCGTCGGGTCTGCCCATTCGATGGAGCGCCGTTTCGCCACGTTCCCGTGCAGAGCGCGGATCAGAGCTTGCCTTGAACCTCGGCAGGTGCGCGCGCCAGCACCGCGGCCACGATGCGGTCGCAGCGCGCGCCGTCGAAGGCGAATGCATCGCCCAGCGCCATGTCGATGTCGCTGGCCAGGCCCTCGCGCAGCAGGCTGCGGGCGCGGAAGTACCGTGTGCGCACTGTGGCCTCTGGAATGCCGAGCGCCTGCGCAACTTCCTCCACGTCCATCTCCTGCACGGCACGCAGCATGAACACGCTGCGGAAAGCGTCGGGCAACAGGTCGATGCGCGCTTCCATCAGCCTGCGGATCTCGGCACGCATGGCAGCGCGCTCGGGCTGGCGGTCCGGGTCGGCCGTGAACGAGGCCTGCGTCTCGGGTTCGGTCGAATTCATGGCGGCATCCAGGGGAATGACTTGGGCCTGGCGCTGCCGCACGCGACCGAGCGCCTCGTTGATGACGATGCGCACCAGCCAGGTGGAGAGCTTGGCGTCGGCGCGGAAGCTGCCCATGGCGCGCCAGGCGCGCAGGTAGGCATCCTGCAGGGTGTCCTCGGCTTCGGCGTCGCTCTTGAGGATGCTGCGCGCGGTGCGGAACAGCAGGCGGTTGTGCTGCCGCATGATGGATTCGAATGCGGTGGCATCACCGCTCGCGGCGCGCGCGGCGAGTTGGGCGTCCGCGGGCGGGTGGGCCGGGGTGTCGGGGCGCGGGTGTTGCAGGCTTGGCATGGGACCTCCGCGCATTGGATGGAGCGCGGGGCCGCGGCGTTCCCGGCCCTAGCCGAACCGCGCCGCCGCGCGGGCCTTGGCGCGTTCGGCTTCCACCTCCCGGTCCCGCGGGTCCGCGGTGGTCACCAGTGAATCGACCAGGCGCCGGGCGCTGCCGGCCACTTCCTCCACCGCCCGGTGAAAGGCCGCCTCGTTGGCCTTGGAGGGCGCGTTGAAGCCGCTGAGCTTGCGCACGAACTGCAGCGCCGCCGCATGGATCTCCTCATCCGTGGCCGGCGGGTCGAAGTTGAACAAGGTCTTGATGCTTCTGCACATGGGGCCAATCTCCAACTGAGTCGTTGCCGGGCCTCACGGGCCGGGCTCCACCTTCATCCGCGCATTGGGCACCATGCCGAACATCTCGGGTGCGTACAGGGCTTCTACCCGGCTGGGCGGCAGGGCGAAGTCGCCCACGTTGTTCAGCCGCACGGTGTACTCGATGGTGCTGACCCCCTTGGGCAGGTACTCGTAATAGGCGCGGAAGGCCTCGAAGCTGCGCTCTTCGAAGGCCGGCCAGGCGCGACCCGTGCCGCGCTTGTTCTCGCCTTGCGTGGCGATCTGCGAATCGCGGCCCAGGCCGCTGCCGAGGATGGCGCTGCCGCCGGCAATGGGGTCGGTGACGGCCACCCAGGTCATGTCGGCGGTGGCGTTCACTTCCAGGCTGACGCGCAGCACGTCGCCGCGGCTGTAGCGGCCGGGCTTGGCTTGCTCCACCGCGGTCACCGTCTTCTTGAGGGTGTAGCCCGCCGCCACCGGTGCGGTGAGCGGCACGGCCGCGGTCGACTGCAGGGTGAGCCAGGGTTTGCCAGTACCCTCGTGCCGCACGCGCAGCACCTCCCGCTCCGCTGGCGACTGGGCCTGCCATGGGAAGGAGAGGGTGCTGTTGCGCAGCACCGAGGCCGCGGGGCCGTCCGCAGCTTTCACCTCGCGCCAATCGACGCTGCCGGTCGCCACGGCGATATCGCCCGTGCCGGTCGCGCTCAGCGTGGCGTGGGTCGCGCCCTGCACCGGTTCGCTCTCGAAGGTGCGCGAGAACTTTTCCAGCGCCAGGCTGCCCCACAGGTTGGCGGTGGTGGTGCGCCAGGCGCCGTTGCGCTGCTGCCGGGCGAGCGCGCCGGCCACCAGCTTGCCCATGTCGTCCTTCCAGGCCGGATTGCCCACGGCCGCCAGCAGCAGGCGGTTGGTGTTGACGTCGGCGCCGCCCATCAGCCACCACCAGTTGTCGTCCGCTTCGGTGCTGAACACCAGGCGCGTGGCCTGGTACGACACGCGGGCCTTGAGCACCTGCTCGGCCTCGGCCAGGCGCTGTTCGCGCTGCGGCACGTCCTTCACGCGCTTCAGGATGCCGATCCAGTCCAGCACGGCGCCGGTGGGCCATTGGTTGGGCGCGATGGTGATGCTGGTGGTCATGCGGCCTTGCGCCTTGCCGCTGCGCGAAAGCGCCTCGAGCGCGGCCAGCTTGCGCACGTCCAGGTCCTGCCGCGGGCTCCAGAACTTGCGCTCCAGGCGGCCTTCGACGAAGGCGAGCAGGCCGGCTTCCATCTGCGCGCGCAGCTCCTCGGGCAGGGCCAGCGCCGGGTCCAGCGCGGCGGCCTCATGGGTGGCGGCCAGCAGGTAGGCGGTGAGCGTGTCGCTGCCGCTGTCGGCGCTGCCGCCCCGCGGCGGGAAGTAGCTGGCCAGGCCGTCGTTGTCGAGGTAGGCCGGCATCTGCGCCACCACGCTCTTCCACAGCTTCGCGTCGCGCAGGCCGATGGCCTGGCTGGTCTTCTGCTCCAGGCAGGCGTAGGGATAGTTGGCGAACCAGTCGCGCACGCCCGGCAGGGCCGTGCCGAGGCTGGGCTGCAGGGCCAGCCGCAGGCCGCCGCGGCCGGGCAGGGCGCCTGCGGGCGGTGCCACGTCCAGCGAGAAGGGCGCAGCGCCGTCCAGTTGCATCAGGTTGGCCTGTTGCACCGTCACCGGCACCGCGGGCACGATCCGCTGGCTGACCTTGAGCGCGTCGCGCGCCTTGTCGTTGCCGGCGAGGTCGTGCGCCTCGATCTCCCACAAGATGGTTTCGGCGCGCGTGGCGGCCAATTGCGCGGGCGCTTTCACGGTCCACGCGATTTCACGCGCTTCGCCGGCGGGAATGTCCACCGTCTGCGGCTGCAATTCAAGCAGCGTGGCACGCGGCGTGGCCTGCACCTTCATGACCTTCGCCGTGGTGTTGCGCAGCGTAACCTGGGCGCGGAGCTCGTCGTCCTCGCGCACCAGCGGCGGCAGGCCGCTGATGATCTGCAGGTCCTGCGTGGTCTGGATAGTCGCCTGGCCGGTGCCGAACAGGCCCGTGCCCAACTCGGCCACCGCGGCAATGCGGAAGGTGGTAAGCGCGTCGTTGAGCGGCACGGTGATTTTTGCCTGGCCGTTGGCATCGAGCACCACGCGCGGGTTCCACAGGAGCAGCGTGTCGAGCAGCTCGCGCGTGGCCGACTTGCCGCCGCCGCCACCGGCCGGCACCGCCTTGCGGCCGTAGTGCCGGCGGCCCACGATTTCCATCTGCGCAGTGGAAGTGGCCACGCCCCAGCTGCGGCGCGCCAGCATGGCGTCGAGCAGGTTCCAGCTGGTGTTGGGCATCAGCTCCAGCAGTGCCTGGTCGACCACGGCCACGGCCACTTCGGCGTTGGCCGCCGGCTTGCCGTCCGGCAGGGTGCCGGTGAGCGTGACCTGCGCCTGTCCGCGCACCGTGTAGCTGGGCTGGTCGCTCGCCACCTTCAGCGCGATCTGGTGGGCCTGGCTGCCCACGCGGATTTCGGCGGCGCCCAGCCGATAGGCAGGCTTGCTCAGGTCGACCATGGCGGTGGGCGCCACGTATTCGCGGCCCTCGTACCAGAAGGCGGTCCACCATTCGCGCGGCGACTTGAAGCCCCAGGTGAAGAAGCTGTACCAGGGCACATCGCGCAGCCGGCCGCGCAACGCCAGCACGCTCACGTAGACATTGGGGCCCCAGCTGTCCTTGACCTGCAGCTGCACGGTCGGGTCCTGGCCATTGAGTTGCACCACCTGCGTTTCGATGATGCCTTCGCGCTCCACCGACACCAGCGCCGTGGCAAAGCGGAAGGGCATGCGCACCTGGAACTTCGCGGTTTCGCCGCTCTGGTAGTTCTTCTTCTCGGGCAGCAGGTCGATGCGGTCATGGTCCTCGCCGCCAAACCACAGCTCGCCCTGGCGCGTGACATAGACCGAGGTGGCGGCCAGGCTGGGCCGGCCTTGCGCGTCCTTGGCGGTGGCAATCAGCTCCACCTGGCCCGCATCGGACAGCCTGGCCTCGCACAGCAGCAGGCCGCGGCTGTCGCTCTTGCCGCTGCACACGGTGCCCAGGTCCTGGGTCTCGGTCTTGTTGTCGTAGGTGTAGAAGCCGCCCACCATGCGCTTGCGGCTGGTGGTGGTGATGCGCGAGACGGCCCTCACTTCCACGGCCACATCGGCCTGGGCCTTGCCCGACAGGTCGAGCGCCAGGGCCTGGAAGCGGATCTTCTGGCCCACCGAGGCCCAGCCCTCGGTCTTGAGGCCGGCAATGACCTGCGAGGGCCACAGCGTCTGCGTGCTGCGCAGGGTCTGCACCTCGCCGTTCGGGTCGGCATAGCTGGCCTCCAGCAGCAGCTCGCGCGGCGCCGCGGCCGGCGCGATCGGCTCGACCACGACCTGGCCGGCACCGCTGCGGTCCAGCGTGAGCGGAAGCTTGTCGGCCACCACGCGGGCGCCTTCGTCGTTGTTGTCTTGTGCGTCGCCTTCGGCCTCGTTCGATTTCTGCGGCGGGGAGAAGCTGAATCCCTCGTAATCGGCGAAGTTGACCCACTTGGGCCGGACCAGCGCCGACACGCGCACCGGCAGGCCCGATGCGCCGCCGCCCGCCACGTAGTTCACCTGCACCGCTGTGGGCAGGCTGGTGGCGGCCACCAGCGGCTTCTTGCCGTCGACCGGCTCGATGCGGCCTTCCATGACCGGCAGGCGGAACTCTTCCACGCGGAACTGGCCGCTCGAATAAGTACGCGTGGGTGCATCGGCCGGGCCTTCGGCCAGCTCGACCTGATAGAGCCCCAGCTTGGCGGCCGGCGCAATGGCAAAGCTGCTTTCGCTGCTGCGCCCGCCGCCGGCGGTGGCGCGCCAGTCGAGCTTCTGCTTGAACTGCTGGCCGCTGCCCATATGGGTGATGACGAGGGTCTGCGGCCAGTCCTTCGGCAGCCCGAAGCCGCCCTGGTTCTGGGTGCGCAGCACATGCTTCATCGACACCGTCTCGCCCGCGCGGAACAGCATGCGGTCGAAGATCGTGTGGGCCACGCGGTCGGGCTGGGCCTCGCCGCTCGTGGGCAGGTTGAAGCGCCAGGGTTCGATGCCGCGCTGCCAGTCGCTCCAGGTGAAGGCGAGGTCTTCCACGCCTTTGTCATCGGTGGCGCGCGCGCTCACGAAATACGCGTTGCGCCAATCGCCGCCGTCGTCGTCTTCGCCGCCGGCGCACACGGGCGGCTCGGGCGGAATCCTTGCGGCGTCGAAGCGCGCGATGCCGCTCGCATCGGTGACGGCGGTGGCCAGTTCCTCGCCCCGGCAGCTGGACACGCGCACCTTGGCGCCCGCCACCACCTGGCCCTTGTCGAGCGCGGTCACCCAAGCCAGCGAATTCTCGCGGCCCAGCTTGAAGTGCACCGCCAGGTTGGTGGCCAGCGTGCTGGTGCGCACATACATCGTGCGGCCCGCGCCGTAGCGCGCGTCGAGCAGCGATTCGCCCAGGCGCCGCGAGGCGATCTCCAGCACATGAAAGCCGGGCGTGAGCGGAATGCCGACCACCTCGAAGGGGCGCGGGTCGTCCTGCGTCTTGGGCATGTCCAGCGTCTTCACCCCGGCCTGGCCGGCCAGCAGCGAGAGCATGCGGCTTTGCACCCAGTCCTTCTCGCCGGGCTCCAGCGCCTTGGGCAGCGGGCCCTTCACGTCTTCGCGGGCCTTCTTGCGCGGCACCTGCCGCGCTTCATAGCGCTGCAGCTTGCGCGACCAGGCAATGATCTCGGCATCGGTCTTCGGCGCGATGTCGCTCACCTGGCCGGGCGTGTAGGCCTGCACGGCCAGCGCAGGCTCCACGCGGCGCACGGTCACCGGCATCATGGCCACGCCCCCGGGCTCGGCCAGGCGTTCGATCACGCCGAAAGGCGATGCGGCGAACTTGGCCAGCGGCGGCATGGCGCCGGTGCTGACCTTCATTGGGAAGCGCCCCGGCTCGCCCAGCGGGCGCGCGGAGGCGTCCTGGAATCCCGGTGGCACTTCGATCGTGTAGCTGGCCTGCTCGGCAAAGGGCGGCGCAAAGCGCACCGAGTCGACCAGCGCGTCGGCCTGCGCCTCGTTGGCCTGGTCGAACGCGGGCGTGGCGGTTTTTCCCCCGGTGCTGTTCGCGCGCAGCACGATCTGCGCCGCCACCTTGCGCGGCACCGGCGCGTTGAAGCGCAGCTCCATGGGCTTGAGCGGCAGGCAGCCGGCCTGCGCGTTCTCGCGCTCGCAGGTGAAGCTGGCGGCAAAGGGTTCGCGCACCTGGTAGTCGTAGCGCTTCTCCACGCGGTTGGCCACGCCCGACGGGGTGGCCACGCCCTGGCCGTACACCAGCGTGACGCGGCTGGCCGGCGCCAGGCTGCGGCGGCATTGCAGCGTGAGAAAGCGCTGCGGGTCCTTGGCGGCCGCCTCGGCGAGGCCGCTGGACTTCAGCAGCGCGGTGCGCTGTTCGCCTTCGACCAAGTTCACCGGAATGCGCTCGCCCAGGCCTTCGGCCGCGCACCAGATGTTGTCCTGCACGCTCTGCGGCGTGGCGGCGCCATTGAGCTGCAGGAGAAAGATCTGCTCCTCGTCGATGGTGCCGCCGCCGGGGCGGATGGAGCGCACGAAGGGCCCGCCGGTGTTGAAGCGCCAGCTGGCCGTGCCGGCCAGCGGCTGGCCCGAAGGCACGGTGAAGCCGGGAACACGGCTGACGGTGCAGCGCACGCCCGGCGGCAGGTCGTTCTCGAAGTCGAAGACCCATTGCTTCTCGTTCACCCAGCGCCCGCTGCCCTTGGCGGCCTGGGCATCGCTGCAGCTCACCGACAAGGGTGCTGCGGCGCCCGCGTCGCCGAAGCGCACCGCGGCTTCGTCGAACTTGGCCACCACCTGCCGCACCCGCGCCACCTCGCCCTGCGGCACCAGGCTGCTGACCTGCACGGCCTGCGCGGCAGAACATGCAAACGAAAAACAGACCGCGGCCAGCGCAGCCGCCGCCGTCGAACGATGAGTGTCCCCAGAACGCATCAAGCCCCCCTTCGATGGAGCGCAGAGCGTAACTGTTTTGATGCCCGTGACTGAGGGAACACCGCGGAACTGGCTTTGCCAGGCCGCAGGTGTTGCCCCCTTGAGGGGGGATGCGAGCTACACGAAGTGAGCGAGAGTCGGGGGTGGGTTCAGTTCAGCTGAGGCGCACGGGCACGAAGATTTTTTCGTCCCCGCGCTGCACCAGCAAGGCCACCGACTTGTCGGACTTGGCGACTGCCTCGCGCACCTGGTCGATGTTCTTGACCGGCGTGCCGTTGATCGCCAGCAGCAGGTCGCCCGGCTGCACGCCGGCCAGGGCGGCGGCGCCGGCCACGTCCGCGATCAGCATGCCGGCATCCACGCCCGCCTGGCGGCGCTCCTGCGGCTGCAGGGGGCGCAGCGCCAGGCCCAGCTTGCCCTGGCTGGCGTCGCCGTCGCGTGCGCTGGCCACCTTGGCGGCCTTGTCGTCGGTACTGCCCAGCCTGGCGTCGATCTGCTGCATGCTGCCCTTGCGCCAGACTTCCAGCTGCACCTTGTCGCCGGGCGAGGCCAGGCTGATGGCGGCCGGCAGGTCGCCCGAGGAGACCACCGGCTTGCCGTCGACCTTGCGGATCACGTCGCCGGTCTGCAGCCCGGCCTTGTCGGCGGGCCCGCCCTTCTCGACGTCGGCCACCAGCGCACCCTCGGGCGAGGGGAGCTTGAACGAGTCGGCCAGGCTCTGGTTCACCTCCTGAACCACCAGGCCCAGGCGGGCATGGTCGACCTTGCCGTGGGCCACGATCTTGTCCTTGATCTTGGTCGCCAGGTCGATCGGGATCGAGAACGACACGCCCTGGTAGCCGCCGCTGCGGCTGTAGATCTGCGAGTTGATGCCCACCACCTCGCCGCGCGCATTGAACAGCGGGCCGCCCGAGTTGCCGGGGTTGATGGCCACGTCGGTCTGGATGAAGGGCACCGCGCTGTCGTCGGGCAGCGAGCGGCCCTTGGCGCTGACCACGCCGGCCGTCACCGTGTTTTCGAAGCCGTAGGGCGAGCCGATGGCCAGCACCCATTCGCCCACCTTGAGGTCGGCGGTGGAGCCGAGCGTGACCACCGGCAGGTTCTTCGCGTCGACCTTCAGCACCGCGATGTCGGTCTTGGGGTCGCTGCCCAGCACCTTGGCCTTGAGCTCGCGCCGGTCGGTGAGCTTGACGGTGATGTCCTTGGCGCCCTTCACCACGTGGGCGTTGGTCATGATGATGCCGTCGGCGCTGACGATGAAGCCCGAGCCCTGGCCGCGCACCTGCTGCGCCTGGCCGCGCTTTTGCTGCATGCCGCCCGGCGCGCCGCCGAAGCGCTTGAAGAAGTATTCGGCGAACGGGTCGCCGGCAAAGGGGTTGCCGTCGTCATCGTCCGCGGCCACCTTGTCGCTGTCTTCGCGCGTGCCGACCACGCTGATGTTCACCACGGCGGGGCCCGCCTTCTGTGTGATCTGCGAGAAGTCGGGCAAGGCCACCGGAATGCCGGTGGTCGTGGTTGCCGTCGCGGCCGGCAGCGGCGCGGCGAGCGCGTTGTGCGCCTGCAGCGCCGAGACGCCCGCGCCGCCGATGGCACCGGCGGCAACGAGCGCGACGATCAGTCGGGAGGGAGTCAGGGAGTCGAGTCGCATGGCTGGGTCCTTGGGAATTGGAAGAAGACTTGGTGACCCGAATGATGGAAACGCCGCCTTAGGACGGCCTTAAGTAGAAGACTCCTTTCAGTTCGCAGCGGCTGCTTCTTCCGGTGGCGGCGTGGCATCCGCCTTCTGCGTGAAGCGCCCCACGCCCCACATCGCGCCCAGCACGGCAGCCAGCAGGAGCGCATCGCCCCACCAGGGCCGCGCCAGCTGGTTGTCGCCCCAGATCGCCAGCACCAGCAGCACGGCGATGAGGTGCGTGCAGAACACGGGCAGTGACGCGGCGCCCATGGTCTCCAGCCAGCGCTGGCGCGGCAGCGCGCGCGCCAACTGCGGGCCGAAGCGGATGGTGAGAATGCCCAGCACCACCAGGTTGGCGACGCGCAGCGGCCCCAGCAGCCACTTGTCGAACAGCAGGTTGTGCCGCACATCGCCGCCGAAGGGCGCCTGACCGTGGATGCCGTGGTGGCGCCACCAGAAGAAGTACGACGCCAGCGCCAGCGCGGCGGCCAGCACCCAGGGCGGGAAGCGAAAGGGCTTCGCATCGGGCGCGTTGCGGCTCGCGCCCATCCACAGACCGGCCATCCACAGCAGCTGCCATGCAAAGGTGTTGAACGACCCCGTGTCGGCATAGGGCACGGGCAGGTGCAGCCACTGCACCGCCTGCGCATGCAGCCATTCGGCCAGGCCGTACTGGGCCAGGGCCCACACCGCCGCGCTCACCGCCATGACGCCCCACCAGCCGTGCCGCATGCCGAAGGCCAGCACCCACGGGCTCATCAGCAGGAAGAAGATGTACATGGGCAGGATGTCGAGCAGGGCCGGCTCGTACACCAGCAGCAGGCCGAAGACGAAGCCTTCCAGCGGCTGCGCGAGGTAGAACGACACCAGGTTCTTCACCGCCGGCTGGTCGATCCTGAGGCCCACGGCGGTGATCACCGTGAAGAGAAAGAACAGGATCGCTGCCTGGATCAGGTAGATCTTGAAGGCCCGCGTCCAGAAGGCGCGTTCCATTTGCACGATGCCCTTGCGGTAGGCGATGCGGCTGTAGACCAGGCCGGCCATGTAGGCCGACAGCAGCACGAAGCCCTCGGCCGCCGAGACAAAGCCGAAGGGCTGGCCCAGCGGGTCGGTCAGGCGGGTGGGCAGGTGGGTGAGGGTCATCAGCACGAGCATCAGCCCGCGCAATGCGTCGATTTCCCAGGAGCGCCGGGACGCTGCCTTCTCCCCGTACTCGGTCACCTTCAGTTCGATTCTCGGATGGCATCCACCACGAGTTCGCCGTAGTGCTGCCAGGTGTAGCCGGCCGCGTGCCGCATGGCCGCGGCCTTCATGGCCGGAAGCTCGCGCCGGTTCTCGTCGAACCAGGCGATCTTCTGCGCGATTGTCTCAGGCGAGCGAATCGGCACCAGGAAGCCCGTCTGCCCCTCGATGACCAAATCGGCGCCGCCGGTGTTGGGTGTGATGATGACGGGCAGCCCCTGGCTCATGGCTTCCTGCGTCACGAGCGCGCGCCCTTCGACGATCGAAGGCAGGCAGAACACGTCGCAGCTTCGCATGAGCTCCAGCACCTGTGCATGGGGGCGTCCCGCCTCGTGGCGAAAGCCTTCGTACTGCCGGCGGTAGAACTCGGGCGATTCCTGCAGCGAGCCCAGCACCACCAGTTCGATCGCCCGGTCGGACAGCAGGCGCATGGCGGCAAAAAGATCCGCCAGCCCCTTGCGCTGGCCCATGGAGCCGGCAAAGAGCACGCGCAGCGGGCGATTGGCGTCGGGCACATCGAAGCTGCCTTCGTCGATGTTCGAAGCCGGCGAGCCGAAAGGGGTCAGCACCTTGCGCTGGTGCTGCGCCGACGCGGGCAGCGAATCGAGCACGAAGTCGCTGGGCGCAACCACTACGTCGGCCAGCGCCAGCTCTTCGGTCTTGCGCGCCAGCTTGGCGGGCGAGTCGGTCACGCCGCCGCCCAGCGTGGCCGCCCACTCGGGCAGGCGCGCGGCTTCTTCCTGCATGAGTCGCCGGCCTGTCTCCCAATAGGCAATGGGCAGGTCGTAGATGCGGCGAAGGCCCAGCGAGCGGGCCGCGCGGAAGGTATGGAGGGCCGAGTCCTCGTAGGCGTACACGGCCGTGAGGCCGTGCGTGCGCGCCAGCGCGGGCAGGCGCGCGGCCACGAAGCGGTCGAAGTCCTGGAACACCGCGTCGGGCGAGGCGAACCCCGTTTCGTGCCGCACCGCGCCGCGCCAGCCCGCCTTGGCCGCCACCATGCGCGCCAGCTCGCGGCCCGGATGGGTGAGCACCTTGGCCGGTGCGATGTCGAAACGGCGGCGCAGCCACTCGCGCCGCAGCGCACCGGGCAGCAGGCGCGACGGCGCGTCGCCCTCGAAGGCCGCCACCGTGGTCGCGAAGCGCGCCAGAAGGCCGGCACGCTCGGTGGCCGCCAGCACGGCGCGCACGTTCTGGTTTCCGGCGGGGTGGGTCAGCAGCAGGGAGGGCATGTCGTGTGGCGGAAATGTCGCGGCCGATCATAAGTGGCGGCTTTCTTCAGGCCGACTTAAGCCGAAGCGGGACAATGGACGGCATGCGACTGCTGCTCGTTGAAGACGACCCCATGATCGGTGAAGCCCTGCTGGAGCTGCTGCGTGCGGAGCAGCACTACGCGGTGGACTGGGTGCGCGACGGCGCCATGGCCGACACGGCCCTGCGTTCGCACAGCTACGACCTGGTGCTGCTCGACCTGGGCCTGCCCAAGCGCGACGGCCTGGAGGTGCTGCGCGCCCTACGCCAGCGCCGCGACCGCGTGCCGGTGCTGGTCGCCACCGCGCGCGACGCCGTGGCCGACCGCGTGGCGGGCCTGGATGCCGGCGCCGACGACTACGTGCTCAAGCCCTATGACATGAGCGAGCTGCTGGCCCGCATCCGCGCACTGCTTCGGCGCGGCGCCGGCCAGGCCGAGCCGGTGTTCTCGGCCCACGGCGTGAGCCTGAACCCCGCCACCCGCGAAGCCACCTGCAACGGCCAGAGCGTGACGCTCTCGGCCAAGGAGTGGGCGGTGCTCGAGCCGCTCATCGCCCGCCCGGGCATCGTGCTGTCGCGCGCGCAACTCGAGGAAAAGCTCTACGGCTGGAAGGACGAGATCAGCAGCAACGCGGTCGAGGTCTACATCCACGGCCTGCGCAAGAAGCTGGGCAGCGGCTTCATCCAGACCGTGCGCGGGCTGGGCTACCTGGTGCCGCGCGAGTGATGACGACGGCGACGACGACGGCACGGTTCGCACCCGCGCATTTCTCGCTCAAGTGGCGCATGCTGGGCTTCGTGCTGGTGTGCATCCTGGTGGCGGCAACCGCGCTGGGCGTGAACGCCTATCGCGGCGCCCTGCGCGACGCCGACGCCATGTTCGACCTGCACCTGCAGCAGATGGCCCATTCGCTGCGCGGCGGGGTGCCGCTGGGCCTGGGCTTCGACGATGGCGACCGCGAAGGCTACGACCTGTTCGTGCAGATCTGGGGGCCCGACGGCACGCCGATGTTCCGCTCGGCCCGCTCGGCGCTGCCGCCGCGCGCGGTGCTGGGCTTTTCCGATGCCAAGGTCGACGGCCGGCGTTTTCGGGTGTATTCGCTGCAGACCCCGCTGCAGACGGTGCAGATTGCGCAGGACATGGACGCGCGCGAGGCGCGGGCACGCGCCATTGCATTGCGTGCCACCTGGCCCATGGCGCTGATGGCGCCCCTGCTGATGCTGGCGGTGGGCTGGGTCATCACCCGTTCGCTGGCGCCGGTGGAGCGCATGCGTCGCAATGTCGCGCAGCGCGCGGACGACGACCTGTCGCCGCTGTCGGAAGAGGGCCTGCCGGATGAAGTGCGTCCGCTCGTGCAGGAACTCAACCTGCTGTTCGGCCGCGTCAGCTCGGCCTTCGAGGCGCAGAAGAACTTCGTGGCCGATGCGGCGCATGAACTGCGTTCGCCGCTCACCGCCCTGAAGCTGCAGGCCGAGGCGCTGCGCCGCGCCGGCGACGAGGGCAGCCGCGAGGCGGCGATCACGCGCCTGCAGGGCGGCATCGAGCGGGCCATTCACCTGGTGGGGCAGCTGCTGCTGCTGGCGCGCCAGGAGTCGGGCGAGACGGCGGCCAGCGCCAGGCGCGGCCCGGTGCAACTGGACCAGGTGGTGGCGCAATGCATCGGCGCCGCGCTGCCGCAGGCCCAGGCGCGAGGCATCGACCTTGGCGTCGCGCAGTCCGAAGAGGTGGTCATCCAGGGCGATGGAGCCGCGCTGCGCGTTCTGCTGGGCAACCTGATCGACAACGCGGTCAAGTACGCGCCCCAGGGTGGCCAGGTGGATGTGTCGGTGGGCGCCGGCGATGGGGCGCCCGTGCTGGTGGTGGAAGACAACGGCCCCGGCATCCCGGAGGCGGAGCGCGAGCGGGCCTTCGACCGCTTCTACCGCCTGGCAGAAAGCAACGGCACCGCGGAAGGCAGCGGCCTGGGCCTGGCCATCGTGCGGGCCATTGCGCAGCAGCACGGGGCGCAGGTGCTGCTGGATCGGTCGGAGCGCCTGGGCGGATTGCGGGCCACGGTGCGGTTCGCGCCCGCGGCCACCGCCTGATCAGTTGGAGCCCGCGCCGGCGGGCGCGGGAACTGCCGGGGCAGGGCGCCTCAGCCCAGCCGCTTCTTGTGCCGCGCCACCTGCGCCTTGACCTGCACCGGCGCCGTCCCGCCCAGCACCTTGCGTGCGTTGAGCGAGCCGCGCAGCGAGAGCACGTCGAACACGTCCTTCTCGATGCTCGGGTGGAAGCCCTGCAGCACCGCCAGCGGCAGCTCGGACAGGTCGACCTGGTGCGAGATGGCCGCCTTCACGGCATGCGCCACCGTCTCGTGCGCGTCGCGGAAGGGCAGGCCCTTCTTCACCAGGTAGTCGGCCAGGTCGGTCGCGGTGGCGTAGCCCTTGAGGGCGGCGGCTTCCATCGCCTCCTTCTTCACCGTGATGCCGCCCACCATCTCCGCAAAGATGCGCAGCGTGTCCTTGAGCGTGTCGACGGTGTCGAACAGCGGCTCCTTGTCTTCCTGGTTGTCCTTGTTGTAGGCCAGGGGCTGGCCCTTCATGAGGGTGATCAGGCCCATCAGGTGGCCCACCACGCGGCCGGTCTTGCCGCGCGCCAGCTCGGGCACGTCGGGGTTCTTCTTCTGCGGCATGATCGACGAGCCGGTGGTGAAGCGGTCGGCGATCTGGATGAAGCTGAAGTTCTGGCTCATCCACAGGATGAGCTCTTCCGAGAAGCGGCTGATGTGCACCATGCACAGGCTGGCCGCGGCGGTGAACTCGATGGCGAAATCGCGGTCGCTCACCGCGTCCAGGCTGTTCTGGCAAACGCCGTCCATGCCCAGGGTCCTGGCGACCAGTTCGCGGTCCAGCGGGTAGCTGGTGCCGGCCAGGGCGGCGGCGCCCAGCGGCAGGCGGTTCAGGCGCTTGCGCACGTCCTGCAGGCGCTCGGCGTCGCGGCTGAACATTTCCACATACGCCAGCATGTGGTGGCCGAAGCTCACCGGCTGGGCCACCTGCAGGTGGGTGAAGCCGGGCAGGATCACATCGACGTTCTTCTCGGCGATGTCGACCAGGGCCTTCTGCAGGTCGACCAGCAGGCCGGAAATCAGGTCGATTTCGCTGCGCAGCCACAGGCGCACGTCGGTGGCGACCTGGTCGTTGCGGCTGCGGCCGGTGTGCAGGCGCTTGCCGGCGTCGCCCACCAGCTGGGTCAGGCGCGCCTCGATGTTCAGGTGCACGTCTTCCAGCTCCAGCTTCCACTGGAAGGCGCCGGATTCGATTTCCTCGCGGATCTGCTTCATCCCGCCCTGGATGGCGGCGAGGTCCTGCTCGCTGATGATCTTCTGGGCGGCCAGCATGCCGGCGTGGGCCAGCGAGCCTTCGATGTCGGCCTGCCACAGGCGCTTGTCGAAGAACACGCTGGCGGTATAGCGCTGCACCAGTTCGCTCATGGGTTCGGAGAACAGGGCGGACCAGGCTTCGGACTTCTTGTCGAGTTGGTTTTCAGACATGGGAGGCAATAATGGGCTTGTCACCCAATGTTTCTGTAGTGCGCAACTTGTCGATTTTATCGGCCATCCGCCTTCGCACGCCCGCGCCCGACGCGCAGGGGCGGGCGGCTGCGTCCGCGCCTGCCGCTTCGCCCGCCCCGTCGGCCACCTTCGACGTCTGCCAGGTGGGCGTGGTGCTTCGCGCGGTGCTGTTCGTCGAGGCCGTGCTGGCGGTGGCGGCGCTTTTCTCGGCATCGGGTCTGGCGGACTGGCTGGCGCAGGTGGCCACGCTCACCGGCGGCGCGCTGCCCTCGGTGCTGCTCTGGCTGGTGGCGGTCTGCGCCTTGCGAAAGCGCATGGCGCGCTGGCGGCCGGCGGTGCAATACACCTGCGCGGCCGTGCTGGGCGGTGTGGCGGGGCTGTACGGCTGCGGCCTGTTGCGCCTGACGGGCGCACTGGGCACCACGGCCCCCTGGGTGGCCAGCACGCTCGCCGGCGTGCTGTTCTCGCTGGTGGCAACGGGCTGGCTGGTGCTGCGCGCGCGCGGGCGCATGCCGGCCGCCACCACGGCGCGGCTGGAAGACCTGCAGTCGCGCATCCGGCCGCACTTCTTGTTCAACACGCTCAACAGCGCCATCGCGCTGGTGCGCGAGGAGCCGGCCAAGGCCGAGACCATGCTCGAGGACCTGGCCGAGCTGTTCCGCCAGGCGCTGGCCGATCCGCGCGACTCGGTCACGCTGGCCGACGAGATCGGGCTGGCCGAACGCTACCTGGCCATCGAGCAGGTGCGCTTCGGCGAGCGCCTGCGCATCCGCTGGGACCTGGACCTGGCCGCCGGCAGCGCGCGGCTGCCGCCGCTGCTCTTGCAGCCGCTGGTGGAGAACGCGGTCAAGCACGGCGTGGAGCCCAGCCCCCAGGGCGGCAAGCTGCGCATCCGCACCGAGCGGCGCGGCGCCCGCGTGCTGATCGAGGTCACCAACACCCTGCCGCCGCTGCGCTGGGCCGAAAAGCCGCTGCCGCGCGGCCACGGCATCGCGCTGGCCAACGTGCGCGACCGGCTGCGCCTGCTGCATGACGTGGAGGCGCAGTTCCGCGCCGGCCTGGACCAGGACAATTACCGCGTGCGCATCGAAATTCCGGCGCCACCAAAGGAGTGATCGAAGTGAAACACCCCCGCGCCCGTCACTGCGTGTATGGTCGCCCCCCGAGGCTGAGATGAGCACCCCCTTGCGGACCCTGATCGTTGATGACGAATCGCTGGCGCGCTCGCGCCTTCGCACCCTGCTGGGCGATTGCAGCGCGCCCGGCGCCACGGTCGTGGCCGACGCGGCCGACGGCGAGCAGGCCTTGCGCCTGCTGGACCAGGGCGGCCTGGACCTGGTGCTGGTGGACATCCACATGCCGGGCATCGACGGCATCGAGATGATCCGCACGCTGCGCCACATGAGCCATGCGCCGGCCGTGGTGTTCGTCACCGCCCATGCCGCGCACGCCGTGACGGCCTTCGAGCTGGAGGCGGTGGACTACCTGACCAAGCCCGTGCGCGCCGAGCGCCTTCAGCAGGCCCTGCAGAAGGCCCAGCGCTTCCTGAACGAACGCCGGGGGCAGGAGGTCGAGGCGAAGGACACCCTGCTCATCCAGGACCGGGGCCGGGCCGAGCGGGTGCCGCTGTCCGAGGTGCTGTACCTCAAGTCCGAGCTGAAGTACCTCACGGTTCGCACGGCCTTGCGCAGCCACATCCTGGACGGCTCGCTGGCGGACTTCGAAGAACGCTACCCCAAGCGCTTTGTCCGCGTGCACCGCAACGCGCTGGTGGCGCGCGCCGCCATCCGCGCGCTCGAGAAGCACGACGGCGGCGACGAGGCCGAAGGCTGGGTGCTGCGGCTGCATGGCATCGCCGAGCCGGTGCTGGTTTCGCGCCGCCAGTTGTCGGTGGTGCGGGACGCGCTGAAGGAGGCGTGATGGGCGAAGCGCAGCCGCACACCACATCGGCAGACGGGTCGGGGCCGACGGCCCCTGCGCCGCCCGCAGCGGCCGAAACGCCGGCCGCCGTCGAGCCGCAGGCGACGGAAGCCGCGACCGAGGCCCCGGCGCCGGAACCGGAGCGCGTGCTGCTGCACATGCCGGTGGATGTGCGCAGCGCGGCCCTGGTTTTCCTGGCCGTGCTGGCGGGTGTGTTCGCCCTGCGCTGGGCGGCGGCGGTGTTCATTCCGCTCATGCTCAGCCTGCTGATCACCTATGCCCTGGCGCCGCTGGTCGACAAGCTGCAGCAATGGCGCATGCCGCGCTGGCTGGGTGCGGCCGTCGTGCTGCTGGCGGTGGGCGGCGGCGTGGGGTGGACCGGCTACCGGCTGTCGGACAGCGCATCGCAACTGCTCGACGCGCTGCCGGCGGCGGCCCAGAAGTTTCGCCAGGCGGTGCGTGCCAAGCCTTCGGGCGGCAATCCGCTGGACACGGTGCAGAAGGCGGCCTCGCAGCTGGAGCAGGCCGCGCAGGAAAGTTCCGCCAAGGCGCCCGCCCCGCGCGGCGTGCAGCGCGTGCTCATCGAGCGGCCGGGCTTCAACGTGCGCGACTACCTGGTGAGCGGCACGCTGGGCCTGCTGACCGCCGCCGGGCAGCTCACGCTGATCGCCTTCCTGACCTACTTCGCCCTGTGTTCCGGCGACACCTTCAGGCGCAAGCTGGTGCGCATGGCCGGGCCGAGCCTGCAGAAGAAAAGGATCACGGTGAAGGTGCTGGACGACATCACCCGCCAGATCGAGCGCTACCTGCTGGTGCAGATCCTCACCAGCGCAGTGGTCGGTCTGGCCACCGGCCTGGCGTTCTGGGCGCTGGGCCTGGAGAACGCGGCGGTCTGGGGCATCGTGGCCGCGGTGACCAACCTGATTCCGTATGTAGGCTCGTTGATCGTCATGGCGGCGTCGGCGCTGGTGGCCTTCCTGCAGTTCAACGGCATCGAGATGGCGCTGGCGGTGGGTGGGGCGTCGCTGCTGATCCACACGGTCGTGGGCAACCTGCTGACGCCCTGGCTCACCAGCCGCACTAGCCGGATGAACCCGGTGGCGGTGTTCGTGGGCGTCATCTTCTGGGGCTGGCTCTGGGGGATCTGGGGGCTTTTGCTGGGCGTGCCGGTGCTGATGGTGGTCAAGGCCATCTGCGATCGGGTGGAAGACTTACAACCTATCGGCGAACTCCTCGGTGATTGAGGCCTCCCGGCTTCTCACTTCGCTTCGCTCCGTGTAGTTCGCCACCTCCCGAGGAGGGGACCCCACCTGGGGCCCGGCAAAGCCGGTTCCCCGGTGCGGGACTGGTATTTGCCGCTGTGGGGGCGCGTCCGCCGTCCCCCCGATACATGGCAAAGGGCCTATGTAAGAAATTGTGTTGACATTGATGTTGCGGTGCGAGACGCTCGGTGATCTGTCTCTTTGCAACGTTCCGTGACAATTCTTGATGCCCGTGAGTCGGCGCCCGCTGAAGGGGGGCCGAGCTTCTCCCTGGAAAACCGCCTCATCCGCGCGGCCTGGATCGGTGTGTGGCTGGTGGGCGCCGCCTGGACGCCGCGCCAGTTCGCGCCGTGGCGGCGCTGGCTGCTGCGCTGCTTCGGCGCCCGGATGGCGCCGGGCAGCGATGTGCGGGCCAGTGCCCGGGTGTGGTTTCCGGCGCATCTGGAGATGGCCCGGGGCGCGGTGATCGGGCCCGGCGTGAACGTCTATTCCATGGGCACGATTTCGCTGGGCGAGGACGTGCTCGTATCCCAGGGCGCGCACCTGTGCGCCGGCACGCACGACTGCGATTCGCCGCAGTTCCAGCTGGTGGCCAAACCCATCCGAATCGGCGCCAAGGCCTGGATCGCGGCCGAGGCCTTCGTCGGCCCGGGCGCCCGCATCGGGGAAGGCGCCGTGCTGGGCGCGCGCGCCGTGGCCTTTGGCGAACTGGAGCCGTGGACCATCTATTCGGGCAACCCCGCCAAGCCGATCCGCAGGCGGCGAGCGTCATGAACCAAGCTGCTGTTGCTGCTGCATCGAGCCTCTCCGCCGCCGGGCCTGCCGGCCGTTGCGTGGTGGTGCTGCTCACCTTCAATTCGGCAGGCATCATCCGCGAGACCGCCTCCGCCGCGCTGCGGGTCAGTCCGCATGTGTACGCCGTGGATTCGGGCTCGAGCGACGGCACGGTGCCAATCCTGCAGGAACTGGGCTGCACCGTGGTGCAGCGGCCCTTCACCAACTACAGCGACCAGCGCAACTGGGCCATTGCGCAGGTGCAGGGCAATTTCGACTGGCAACTGCACCTGGACGCCGACGAGGTGCTGGACGACACCGCCGTGGATGAGATCCGCGGCCTGCTGCAGGGCGGGGCGCGCCACGACGCCTACATGCTGCGCCGGCGCGACTACTTCATGGGCCGGATGCTGCGCTTCTCGGGCGTGAACCCCTGGCACCTGCGCCTGTTCCGAAGCGGCACGGGCCGCTGCGAGGCGCGCCTGTACGACCAGCACTTCATCCTGGTGGGCGCCGGGCGCAGCAGCGCGCGCCTGCGCGGCTTCATGCACGACAAGAACGCGCTGGCGCTGACGGACTGGATCGCGCGCCACAACCGCTGGAGCGATTCCGAGGCGCGCGAGAAGTCGAGCCCGCAGGCGGTGGGCGAGGACGTGCTGCAGCCGCGACTGCTGGGCGACGCGCGCGAGCGCACCCGCTTCATCAAGCAGCTGTACTACCGCCTGCCCATCGGCCTGCGCGCCATCAGCTACTTCTTCTATCGCTACTTCCTTCGCCTGGGCTTCCTGGACGGCAAGCCGGGCTTCTATTTCGCCTTCTTCCAGGCCCTGTGGTTCCGGATGCTCGTGGACGCCAAGCTCTACGAGATGCAATCGACCGACGACGACAAACCCAATGCGGAAGTGAACGCCCCATGCGCCAATACAACCCGTCCAAACGCATCCTCGTGACCGGCGGCGCCGGTTTCCTCGGCAGCCACCTGTGCGACCGCCTCATCGAGGCCGGGCACGACGTGCTGTGCGTGGACAACTTCTTCACCGGCACCAAGCGCAACATCGAGCATCTGCTGGGCCATCCGCAGTTCGAGCTGATGCGCCACGACGTGACCTTCCCGCTGTACGTGGAGGTCGACGAGATCTTCAACCTGGCCTGCCCGGCCTCGCCGATCCACTACCAGCACGACCCGGTGCAGACCACCAAGACCAGCGTGCACGGCGCCATCAACATGCTGGGCCTGGCCAAGCGCGTGCGCGCCAAGATCCTGCAGGCCTCCACCAGCGAGGTGTACGGCGACCCGGAGATCCATCCGCAGGTGGAGCAGTACTGGGGCCGGGTGAACCCCATCGGCATCCGCAGCTGCTATGACGAAGGCAAGCGCTGCGCCGAGACGCTGTTCTTCGACTACCACCGCCAGCACAAGCTGCGCATCAAGGTGGCGCGCATCTTCAACACCTACGGCCCGCGCATGCACACCAACGACGGGCGGGTGGTGTCCAACTTCATCGTGCAGGCCCTGCGCGGGCAGGACATCACCATCTACGGCGACGGCAACCAGACGCGCAGCTTCTGCTACGTGGACGACCTGATCGAGGCCATGCTGCGCCTCATGGGCACCGGCGACGACTTCCCCGGCCCGGTCAACATCGGCAACCCCGGCGAGTACTCGATGCTCGAGCTGGCCCAGAAAGTCATAGAACTTTCAGGATCGCGAAGCAAACTCGTGCGCATGCCGCTGCCGGCCGACGATCCCAAGCAGCGGCGCCCCGACATCTCGCTGGCGCAGGACAAGCTTGGCGGCTGGACGCCCAAGACGCAGCTCGACGAGGGGCTGGCCAAGACCATCGCCTATTTCGATCAACTGCTGTCTTCTTCTTCCGGCGCAAAGGCAGACTGAGCGCCCCGTGCTTCTGACATGAACATCACCATCATCGGAACCGGCTATGTGGGCCTCGTCACCGGAACCTGCCTGGCCGACCTGGGCAACCATGTGTTTTGCCTGGACGTGGACCCGGCCAAGATCGCCACGCTGAACGGCGGCGACACCCCGATCTACGAACCCGGCCTGCCCGAGCTGGTGCAGCAGAACCTGGCGGCCGAGCGGCTGAGCTTTTCCACCGACGTGGCCGCGGCCGTCGCGCATGGTGAGGTCCAGTTCATCGCGGTGGGCACGCCCTCCGACGAGGACGGCAGCGCCGACCTGCAGTACGTGCTGGCCGCCGCGCGCAACATCGGCCGCCACATGGAGGGCTTCAAGGTGGTGGTGGACAAATCCACCGTGCCGGTGGGCACCGCCGACAAGGTCCGGGCCGTCATCCAGGAAGAGCTGGACAAGCGCGGCCGCGGCGACATCGGCTTCGCGGTGGTGAGCAACCCCGAATTCCTCAAGGAAGGGGCGGCCGTCGACGATTTCATGCGGCCCGACCGGATCGTGCTGGGCGTGTCCGACGACGAGGCCGGTGCGCAGGCGCTGGCGGTGATGCGCAAGCTGTACGCGCCCTTCAACCGCAACCACGAGCGCACGCGGGTGATGGACGTGCGCTCGGCCGAGTTCACCAAGTACGCGGCCAACGCCATGCTGGCCACGCGCATCAGCTTCATGAACGAGCTGGCCAACCTGGCCGACCGCGTGGGCGCCGACATCGAGCTGGTGCGCCAGGGCATGGGCTCGGACCCGCGCATCGGCTACAGCTTTCTCTATGCCGGCACCGGTTACGGCGGCAGCTGCTTTCCCAAGGACGTGGCGGCGCTGGCGCGCACCGCGGCCGAGTACGGCCAGCAGCTCAAGGTGCTGGGCGCGGTGGAAGCGGTGAACGACGCGCAGAAGACGGTGCTGGTCGACAAGATACTCGAGCGCTTCGGGCCCGACCTGAGCGATCGCAGGTTCGCGCTGTGGGGCCTGGCCTTCAAGCCCAACACCGACGACATGCGCGAGGCGCCCAGCCGGGTGCTGATCGGCGCCTTGCTGCGCGCCGGGGCGCGCATTTCGGCGCACGATCCTGTGGCGGTGGACGAAGCCCGGCGCGTGCTGGCGCAGGACCTGGCCGACGCGCCCGCGCTGCTGGGCAACATCCAGTTCGCGGCCAGCCCCATGCAGGCGGCGGAGCAGGCCGACGCCCTGGTCATCGTCACGGAATGGAAGGCGTACAAGGCGCCGCACCTGGTGCGCCTGAAGTCGCTCATGAAGGCGCCCGTCATCTTCGACGGGCGCAACCTCTACGAGCCGTGGGCGATGCGCGACGCCGGTTTCGACTACGTCGGCATCGGCCGCGGGAGCAGCCGCTAGCCGGTATTGCGCAAGCCGGCAGCCACGCCGTTGATGGAGATGTGGATGCCGCGCTGCAGGCGCTCGCCGCTGTCGCCCGCGCGGTAGCGCCGCATCAGTTCCACCTGCAGATGGTGCAGGGGGTCGATGTAGGGGAAGCGGTAGCGAATGGAGCGCTGCATGTCGGCATTGCCCTCCAGCCGCTGCCTGGCGCCGGTGACCAGCGTCAGCGCTTCGGAAGTGCGGTGCCATTCGGCTTCGATCATGGTGAACACCTTCTTGCGCAGCTTGCGGTCTTCCACCAGCTCGGCGTAGCGCGAGGCCAGTGCCAGGTCGCTCTTGGCCAGCACCATGTCCATGTTCGACAGCAGCGTGCGGAAGAATGGCCACTGCGCGTACATGCGCTGCAGCAGCGCGGTGCGTTCCTTGCGCGCGGCGGCGTTGCCCGCGGCCTGCAGGAAGGCCTGCACGCCCGAGCCGAAGCCGTACCAGCCGGGCAGCGTCAGGCGGCATTGGCCCCAGCTGAAGCTCCAGGGAACCGCGCGCAGGTCCTCGATGCTGCGGTTGGGGTTGCGCGACGAGGGGCGCGAGCCGATGTTGAGTTCGGCGATCTCGCGAATGGGGGTGGAGCTGAAAAAGTAGTCGCCGAAGTCCGGCGTGCCGTAGACCAGGTCGCGGTAGGCGGCCATGCTGGCGGCCGAGAGTTCGGCGGCGGCGTCCATGAAGGCGGCCGGCGCCGCCTTGCGGCTGGGCAGCAGCGTGGCTTCCAGCGTGGCGGCCACCAGCGTCTCGAGGTTGCGCCGGCCGATCTCGCGGTTGGCGTACTTGGAGCCGATCACCTCGCCCTGTTCGGTCAGGCGGATCTGGCCGCGCACCGTGCCGGGCGGCTGGGCCAGGATGGCCTGGTAGCTGGGGCCGCCGCCGCGGCCCACGGTGCCGCCGCGGCCATGGAACATGCGCAGGCGCACGGCCTGGCCGTCGGGCGCTTCCTTGGCCATCTCGTCGAACAGCTGCACCAGCGCCGCGCCGGTGCGGTAGAGCTCCCAGTTGCTCGTGAAGATGCCGCCGTCCTTGTTGCTGTCGGAATAGCCCAGCATCACGTCCTGCTCTGCGCCCGAGCGGCGCACCAGCGCGGCAATGCCGGGCAGCTGGTAGAAGGCGCGCACGATCGGTGCGGCGTTGCGCAGATCCTCGATGGTCTCGAACAGCGGCACCACGATCAGGTCGCACACGGCGTCGCCGTCGAGCGTGCCGCGCATCAGGCCCACTTCCTTCTGCAGCAGCAGCACCTCCAGCAGGTCGCTCACCGTTTCGGTGTGGCTGATGATGTAGTGGCGGATGGCGTCGGCGCCGTAGGTGGCGCGGGCCGCGCGCGCCGCCACGAAGATGGCCAGTTCGCTCCGGGCCAGCGGCGAGTAGTTGGCGTCGGGCACGCGCAGCGGGCGCGCTTCGTCCAGCAGGCGCAGCAGCAGCGTCTGCTTGGCCTCTTCGGGCAGCGACGCGTACTGCGGCTCGATGCGGGCCGTGGCCAGCAGCTCAGCCACCACGGCCTCGTGCTTGTCCGAGCTCTGGCGCAGGTCCACCGTGGCCAGGTGAAAGCCGAACACCTCCACCGCGCGCACCAGTGGTGCGAGGCGCTGGCCGACCAGCGCTGCACCATGCTTTTCGCGCAGCGAGTCTTCGATGGTGCGCAGCTCCGCCAGGAACTCCGCCGCCGACTTGTAGGGGTTCTGCGGTGCCACGGCATGGCGCGCCGCCTGGCCGCCGGTGAGCTCCTGCAGCGTGGCGGCGAGCCGGGCGTAGACGCCGGTGAGGGCGCGTCGATAGGGCTCGTCGCGCCGGTGCTCGCTGGTATCGGGCGAGCGCTCGGCCAGCGCATGCATTTCGGGCGTCAGGTCCACCAGCGTGGCCGACAGCGAAAGCTCGCCGCCCAGGTAGTGCACCTCGGTCAGGTAGTAGCGCAGCACCAGCTCGGCCTGGCGGCGCAGGGCGTACTGCAGCGTTTCGGCCGTGACGTTGGGGTTGCCGTCCCGGTCGCCGCCGATCCATTGGCCCATGCGCAGGAAGGGCGCGACGCCTTCATGCCCGAGCGCGCGCTCCAGGTCGGCATAGACGTGCGGGATCTCGCGCAGGAAGGTGGCCTCGTAATAGCTGAGCGCGTTCTCGACCTCGTCGGCCACCGTCAGGCGCGAGAAGCGCAGCAGGCGCGTCTGCCACAGCTGGGTGACGCGGGTGCGGATCTGCTCCTCGTTCTGCGCCAGCTCGGCAGGCGTCAGTGCGTCCGCCTTGCTCGACCCGTGCTCGGCCGCCCACACGCGCTGGCGCAGCAGGATGTCCTCGCGCGCCGCGAGCAGCTGGCCGATGCCGCGCTCGGCATCGAGGATGCTCTTGCGCTGCACCTCGGTGGGGTGGGCGGTGAGCACCGGCGAGAGGTAGCTGTGCGCCAGCGACTCCACGATGGCCTCGGTCGATACGCCGGCCTTGCGGATGCGCGCGAGCGCCACGTCAAGGCCGCCCTCGATGGCCTCGCCCAGGCGCTCGGCCTCGGTGCGGCGGCGGATCTGGTGCCGGTCCTCGGCCAGGTTGGCCAGGTGGCTGAAGTAGGTGAAGGCGCGGATCACGCGCACCGTTTCGGCGGCGGACAGGCCCTTGAGCAGGTTCTTGAGCGCGCGGTCGGCCGAGTGGTCGGCGTCGCGGCGGAAGGACACCGACAGCGTGCGGATCTTCTCGACCAGGTCGAAGGTGGCCTTGCCCTCCTGTTCGCGGATCACGTCGCCGAGGATCCGCCCCAGCAGGCGGATGTCGGCGATCAGGGCCTGGTCGTCGGTGTCCGGGCCATGGCGGCGCGGGGTGGAAGTCTTCTTGTCCTTGATGGTCTTCACTTCTCTTGTTTCCTGGTCCACGCCGCGGGGTTGCTGCGTCGCAGCATGCTAGCATCCGATGCACATTTCCTGAGCGCCGGAGACACGCTTTTGACCTCTCTCGTGATCGCCACGCGCGAAAGCCGCCTTGCCCTGTGGCAGGCACGACACGTTCAGTCCCTGCTCGAAGCGCGCGGCCACGGCGTGAGCCTGCTGGGCATGACCACCCGCGGCGACCAGATCCTCGACCGCTCCCTCAGCAAGGTCGGCGGCAAGGGGTTGTTCGTGAAGGAACTCGAGCTCGCCCTGGAAGAAGGCCGCGCCGACCTGGCCGTGCATTCGCTCAAAGACGTTCCAATGGAACTGCCCGAGGGCTTTGCCCTGGCCTGCGTGCTCGAGCGCGAAGACCCGCGCGACGCGCTGGTGTCGCCCCGGTACGAACGGCTGGCCGACCTGCCGCAAGGCGCGGTGGTGGGCACCTCGAGCCTGCGCCGCATGGTGCTGCTGCGCGCCATGCGCCCCGACCTGCGCATCGAGCCCCTGCGCGGCAACCTCGACACGCGCCTGCGCAAGCTGGACGAAGGCCAGTACGACGCCATCGTGCTGGCCGCGGCCGGCCTCAAGCGGCTCGGCCTGGAGGGTCGCATCCGCACCATCTTCGAGCCGGACGAGATGCTGCCCGCAGCAGGGCAGGGGGCGCTCGGCATCGAGGTGCGCGCATCGCGACAGGACCTGATCGACCTGCTGGCGCCGCTCGCCTCGCGCCAGGACCAGCTGGCCACCGCCGCCGAGCGTGCCGTCAGCCGGGCCATGGGCGGCAGCTGCTCCGTACCGCTGGCTGCGCACGCGCGCTGGCAGGGCGCCGAGCTTCGCATCGACGCGGCATGGGGCGACGCCGACGGCCATGCGCCGCTGGTGCGCGCGCTCGTGCAGGGCCAGGCCGCAACGACAGCGCAGGCCGAGGCATTGGGCCAGCAGGCCGCGCAGGCCTTGCGGCAGGGCGGGGCACGAGTCGGTTCATGACGCCGCGGCGCGTGCTGGTGACCCGGCCGGTGCGCGAGGCGCAGCGCTGGGTCGATGCCCTGCGCCAGCGCGGCGTCGACGCCCATGCGCTGCCCTTGCTGGGCATCGAACCCCTGGCGGACGACAGCGCGCTGCGCGAGGTGCGGGCACGAGCCGGCCGCTTCGATGCCTGGATGTTCGTGAGCGCCGCGGCGGTGGAGCATTTTCTTGAAGACGGCATGCAGGGCCCGGAGGGACCGCGCTGCTGGGGCACGGGCCCGGGCACGGCCAGTGCATTGCGGGCAGCCGGTATCCCCGAGGCCCGCATCGACGTGCCGGGGCCAAGTGCCGGGCAGTTCGATTCCGAGGCCCTGTGGCAGATCGTGCGGCCCCAGGTGCGGCCGGGCAGCCGGGTGCTGTTCGTGCGCGGCGGCGACGCCTCCGGCGAGCCGGCGGGGCGCGACTGGCTGTCGCGGCAGGTGGCCGATGCCGGTGCGCAGCAGGAGACCGTGGCAAGCTACCGGCGCGTTGCGCCCGCATGGAGCGATGAGGAGCGCCGCATGGCGCAGGCCGGTGCGCAGGACGGCACGGTGTGGCTGTTCAGCAGCTCGCAGGCCATCGCCAATCTGTGCACCTTGCTGCCGGCAGCCGATTGGTCCGGCGCACTGGCCGTTGCCACGCATCCGCGCATCGCGCAAAGCGCAACGGCGGCCGGCTTCGGCCGCGTCGCGACCGCGCTGGGCAGGCTCGACGAGCTGGTCGCGTCGATAGAATCCTTTCAATGAGCCTTGCCTCCCCGACCGACCCCACCATGCAGGATCACGGTGAGCGCGTGCCCGTTGCGCTGACAGCGCCAGCGGGCACGGTTTCGCATCCCAATTCGCACAACATCGCCTCGCGGCTGGTGCTGGGCATTCTGGCGGCCGTTGCATTCGCATCGCTGCTGCTGGTGATCGCGCTGTGGCAAAAGGTCAGTGGCATGCAGGAGCAGCTCGCGCGCCAGAGCGCCGATGCGCTGGCGCAGTCGGCCGAGGCGCGAACCCTGGCCCGCCAGGCCAGCGAAACGGTGCAGGCGGCCGCCGCCAAGATCGCGGTCAATGAAACCCGCGTGGCCGAGCTGACGCTGCAGCGCGCCCAGCTCGAGGACCTGATCCAGAGCTTCTCGCGCTCGCGCGACGAGAACCTGGTGGTCGACATCGATTCCGCCGTCCGCCTGGGGCTGCAGCAGGCCCAGGTCACCGGCAACGTCGAGCCGCTGCTGGCCGCGCTCAAGGCCGGCGAGCAGCGCGTGGCCCGTTCCGCCCAACCCCGGCTGGTGCCGCTGCAGCGTGCACTGGCGCATGACGCGGACAAGATCCAGTCCAGCTCCAGCGGCACCACGGTCGACGCACTGCACAAGCTGGACGACCTGATGCGACTGGTGGACGACCTGCCCACGCTCAACGCGGTGGCGACCCAGACCGGCACCCCGCTGTGGGCGCCGGAGGCCCTGCCGGCCGACGCCGCGTGGTGGCAGCGCATGGTGGCCGCGGTGCGCTACGAAGTGCGCTCGCTGGTGCGCGTCGGCCGGGTCGACAAGCCCGAGGCGGTGCTGGTCTCGCCCGAGCAGGTGTTCTTCCTGCGCGAAAACCTCAAGCTCAAGCTGTTGACCGTGCGCCTGTCGCTGCTGTCGCGCCAGGTCGACACCGCACGCAACGAGCTGGCGTCCGTCACCGCCGCCCTCAACCGGTATTTCGACCCGCGTTCGCGCCGCACCCAGAGCGCCGCCACTTTGCTGCAGCAACTGCAGGCGCAGGTCAAGGAAAGCTCCGCGCCCAATGTCGACGAGACGCTGGCGGCCCTGTCCGCTGCGGCGGCCGGGCGCTGAAGGCGGTCACCGAACGATGCGCGCCGCACTCTGGCTCCTGGCCCTCTTCGGCATCGCTGCCGCGGTGGCGCTCTTTGCCGGCAACAACCAGGGCACCATCACGGTGTTCTGGCCGCCGTGGCGGGTGGACCTGTCGCTCAACCTGGTGCTGCTGAGCCTGGCGGCGCTGTTCGTCGCGCTGCACCTGGCGCTGCGCGGCCTTTCCGCCTTGTTCTCGCTGCCGCGGCAGGCCCGGCAATGGCGCATGCAGCAAAAGGAGCGTGCCCTGCACGCCGCACTGCTCGACGCGGTGGCGCAGCAGCTGGCCGGGCGCTTCTCCCGGGCCGGCAAGGCCGCGCAGTCCGCCCTGGCGCAGGAGCGGGCCCTGGCCGGCCTTGATGCCAGGCTGCCCCAGGCCCTGCAGGTGCGCACCATGGCGCATCTGCTGGGTGCCGAGAGTGCGCATGCCCTGCAGGACCGCGCCTCGCGCGATGCGCATCTGCAGCATGCATTGAACGAGGCCGCCACGGCCGGCGGCCAGCTCAGCCCCGAAGCGCGCGAAGGGGCGCTGCTGCGTGCTGCCCATTGGGCGCTGCAGGATCGTGACGCGCCCGCGGCGCTGGCCCGCCTGAAGGAACTGCCGCACGGCGCCCAGCGCCGTACGCTGGCGCTTCGCCTGCGCCTGAAGGCCGCGCGCCTGGACCGGCGCACGCTGGATGCCCTGGAAACCGCGCGCCTGCTGGCCAAGCACCGGGCCTTCTCGCCCACTGCGGCGCACAGCATCATCCGCGGCCTGGCCACCGACCTGCTGTCGGAGGCGCATGACGCCGGCCAGTTGCTGCGTGCGTGGGCCGAGCTGGAGGCCGAGGAGCGCGAGATGCCCGAGGTGGCCATTCATGCCGCGCAGCGCCAGGTGCTCCTGCGCGGCGACCTGGGCGTGGCGCGCGGCTGGCTGCTGCCGATCTGGGAGCGCACCGTTGCCGAGCCGCGCAGCCTGGGCGACGGCCTGCGGGTGAAGCTGGCCCGCGTGCTCGAGGCCGGGCTCGATTCGGTCGACGCCGAATGGCTGGCCCGCATCGAGGCTGCCCAGCGCAACAACCCGCGCGACGCCATCCTGCAGTACCTGGCCGGCATGGCCTGCATGAAGCGCCAGCTCTGGGGCAAGGCGCAGCAACTGCTGACCCAGGCAGGCCTGGGCTTGCAGGACCCTGGCTTACATCGCCAGACCTGGCAGGCGCTGGCGCGCCTGGCCGAGCAGCGCGGCGACCAGGAGCAGGCCGCCGCCGCCTGGAAGCGCGCCGCCGAAGCCGATGTGTCTTCCTAGCCCCCGACTGCGGGCTGCCCTCCGGTGTTGTAGTCCACGGTTGCTTTCGCGGCCCGAGGTTCCGCCGGTTCCCAGCCATTAGGGATAGCTCTCACGGAGGGCTGGCCTTCTGTTGACATTAGCAGTACATTCGGTAACTGATTGCAAAAGTATTAATGCATTGCAGTGCCGGAGGCGTTTTTGAAGACCTTGTACTTACGTGGCGCGTGGCTGGTGTGCATCGTGGGATGGCTCCACGGCTGCGCCGTCGTCCCGGGCTATGACTCGGTACGCGACGAGAAATCCACGGCCATGCCGGTTGCCGGCACCGACACAGCCGACCTGCCGCCGGACGGCGCCATCACCCCGATCACCCCGGCGCTGATCGCCCAGATGCAGGCCGACCTGGCCCTGCCGGTGGGCGACGACATCAAGTCGCTGATGGCCGATCCGGGGCCCTACCAGATCGGCATCGGCGACACGATTGGCGTGTATGTCTACGACCATCCGGAGCTGGTCTTCAGCACCACGCCGGCCACCACGGTGGCCGACCCGGCGAGCGTGTCGCCGGCGCCCGGCTTCATCGTTTCGAGTGCGGGCATTCTGAGCTTTCCCTACGCCGGTCCGATCCGCGCGGTGGGCATGACCATCCAGGAGCTGGCCGACACGCTGACCCAGCGCCTGAGCCGCGTGTTCCGCAATCCGCAGCTGCAGGTGCGCATCGAGGCATTTCGCAGCAAGCGCGCCTACATCGAGGGGGAAGTGGGGCGGCCCGGACTGCAGCTGATCACGGACATTCCCTTGACGCTGCCGGAGGCCATCGGCCGCGCCGGCGGGGTCGGCCCGAGCGGTGACCGCTCTCATGTCACGCTCACCCGCAAGGGCGTCACGACCTCGATCGACATGATGCGCCTGGCGCAGGCGGGCATCGATCCGTCGCGCATCCTGCTGCAAAACGGCGACATCCTCTTCGTGCGCAACCGCGACGAACGCAAGGTCTTCGTGATGGGCGAAGTGGCCAGCCAGCAGCCCCTTCTGATGCGCAACGGCCGCCTGAGCCTCAACGATGCGATCTCCGAGGCCGGCGGTGCCAACCTGAACACCTCGAATCCGCGGCAGATCTACGTGATCCGCAACCAGCCCCAGGGCGGCTACAGCATCTACCACCTGGACGCCAAGAGCGCGACGGCCATCGCCATGGCGGACGGCTTCCCGCTCAAACCCAGGGATGTGATCTACGTCGATCCTGTGCCGCTCGTTCAATGGAACCGGGTGATCAGCCTGATCCTGCCCTCGACCAGCGCCTACACGTCGATCGTCACCCTTCCATCCACCACGAGGGCAGGTCGATGACATCCAGAGCGCCGAATTCAGGGCTTGGGCCGGCCACCGCGCCGGTCGTCGCGGACATGTCGTCCGACGGCGATGTCGACCTGGGCCGCTACGTCGAAGCGCTGGTTGCCAACCGCTGGCTCATCGTGGCCATCACCGTGGTGGTGACGATTCTGGGCGTGGTCTACGCGATGCTGCAGCGTCCGATCTATTCGGCCAACCTGGTGGTGCAGGTCGAGGAATCGGAAGGTGCCACCAAGAACGTGCTGGGCGAGGCGAGCACCCTGTTCGACCTGAAGACGCCGGCGGCGGCAGAGATGGAAATCATCCGCTCGCGCAACGTCATCGGCGCGGCGGTGGATGCTGCGCGCCTGCACATCGCCGCCGCGCCGCGCTATGCGCCCTATGTGGGCGGATGGCTCGCCCGGCGCGCCACCGAGTTGTCCGAGCCCGGCTTCCTGGGCATGCCGGGCTACGTGACCGGCACCGAGCAGATATCGGTCAGCCGCCTGGAGCTGCCGGCGCGCGTGGATTCCGCGCAATTCACCGTGGTCGCGCAAGGCGGCGGACGCTACACGCTCAAGGGCGACCGCCTGGCTGAACCCCAGCAAGGCCAGGTCGGCACGCCGCTGGTCTTCAATACGCCCGACGGCCGCTACGAGATGCTGATCGACAGGCTGGCGGGCAAGCCGGGCGCCGAGTTCAATGTCATGCGGCTTTCTCGCCAGGCCACCATCGCGGAAGTGCAGGGCGGGCTGTCGCTGTTCGAGATCGGCAAGCAGTCCGGGATCATCAACGTCGGGCTGCAGAGCGGCAACCCGGCGCAGCTGGCCAAGGCGCTCAATGCCATTGGCGACCAGTACGTGCAGCAGAACGTGGACCGCCGTGCGGCGGAGGCCCGCAAGGCGCTGGCCTTCCTCGACGTGCAGTTGCCTCTCGTCAAGCGCCAGCTGGAGCAGTCCGAAGACTCCTACAACCGATATCGCAATCAGAAGGGCACCGTTTCCTTCACCGAGGAGGCGACCATTGCCCTGGCGCAGGCGGTCGACCGCCAGACTCGCTTGCTCGATGTGCAGCAAAAGCGCACCGAGCTGGAGGCCCGCTTCACCTCTGCGCACCCGGCGGTGCAGACGCTGGACTACCAGATCGCGGCGCTGAAGGCCAGCCTGGCCGATTCGCAGACGCGCATCCGGGCACTGCCGGCGCAGCAGCAGGAAGCCGTCCGCCTGGAGCGCGACGTCAAGGTCAACACCGAGCTTTATCAATCGCTCCTGAACAACGCCATGCAGCTGCGGCTGGTCAAGGAGGGCAAGGTCGGCAATGTGCGGGTGCTGGACGAGGCGCTGGAGCCGACCGTGCCCATCAAGCCGCAGCGAAAGACGATCGTGGCGGCCGCCGTCGCGCTGGGCCTGTTCCTCGGCGTGGTGGTTGCGCTGATCCGCAACATGCTGGTCGAGCATCGCATCCGCGAGCCGCACGAGGTCGAGATGCAGACCGGCCTGGCCGTGTTCTCCACCATTCCGAACAGCAAGCAGCAGGCAGGCATTGCACAGCGGCGCCTGACGGGGGCCACGGGCGTGCGGCTGCTGGCCATCGAGCAGCCGGACGATCCCACGGTGGAAAGCCTGCGCAGCCTGCGAACCGCGCTGCAGTTCGCCATGCTGGAGTCGTCCAGCAACCGCGTGCTGATCACCGGCCCGACGCCGGGCGTCGGCAAGAGCTTCATCACCGCCAATTTCGCGGCGCTGCTGGCCGGCTCGGGCAAGAAGGTGCTGATGGTCGATGCCGACCTGCGGCGCGGCCATCTTCACCAGTACCTGGGCCTGCAACGCCATGGCGGCCTGTCCGAGCTCATCGCCGGCAGCCTGACGGTGCAGCAGACCGTCCATCGGCAGGTGGTGCCCAACCTCGATTTCCTGGCAACCGGGCAGCTTCCGCCCAACCCCAGCGAACTGCTCACATCCGAATCCTTCGCCTCGACCTTGCAGAAGCTGTCGGAGAGCTACGACTACGTCCTGATCGATGCACCGCCGGTGCTGGTGGCATCGGACGCGTCCGCCATCGCCGCGCAGGCCGGCTCGGTGCTGATGGTGGCCCGGGCCGACCTGTCGACCATGGGCGAGCTGAAGGAGTCGATGCGCCGGCTGTCGCTGGGCGGCAAGACGGCTGCCGGCGTGCTGCTCAACGGCGTCGACACCAGGCGCCGCTCGTACAGCAGCTACCGCTACGGACGCTACCGGGCGACCGACTACAACTACGAGAGCATCCTGAACGAGCAGTAGCGCCAAGTGGCGCCAGAAGGCGAGTACCCGTCAGGTGCCCGCCTCGCTTTGCCGCGCTCACCGGCGGCGAGCGCCCGCCGCGCATTCGCGCAACGCTTCTTCGAACTGCCCGAGCACCGCATCGCGCGCCAGGTTTTCCTCGGCCCAGGCGCGCGCGCGGGCGCCCAGTTCCTGCCGCAGCAGCGGCCGGCCAGCCAGTTCCTCCACCGCCTGCGCGAAGGACTGCGCGTCGTCGGGCACGGCGAGCCGGCCGCACTGCGCCACCACCTGGCCCAGTTCGGTGTCGGCGCGGGTGCCGGCCACCACCGGCCGGCCGCTGCTGAGCATGCCGGTGAGCTTGGACGGCATCACCAGGTCGGCCGCGTCGGCCCTCTGCGGCAGCAGATGGATATCGGCCAGGCCGAGCAATTCGGGCAGGCGCTCGACGGGCTGCAGGTCCAGCCAGTGCACGTTGGTCAGCCCGGCGCAGGCGCGCATCAGCGTCTCGCGGCTGGCGCCTTCGCCGCAGTAGACGAACCGGATGTCGTCTCGATGGCTCAGCTGGCGCGCCAGTTCGGCCAGGACTTCGAGGCCCTGCTTGGCGCCCATGTTGCCGGAGTACAGCGCCACCACTGCGTCGTTGGAAATGCGCAGTTGTGCGCGATAGCTGCTTGGCTGCGTGAGCGGCCGCACGGCCGCGACATCGACCCAGTTCGGCAGGAGCACGAGCCGGGCCTGCTGCACGCCCTTGTCGCGTGCGCGCTCGAGCATGCGCTGCGAGATGGTGGACACACGGTCAAAGCGGCGCATCAGCCAGCGCTCGACCGCGCACACGCAGTCGCGCAGCCGCCGGCCCTTGAGCAGGCCCAGCTCGAAAGCGGCATCCACCTCGTAGTCCTGGATGTGCAGCCAGGCCCGTGCGCCCGACAGCCTGGCCAGGGCCAGCGCGCCGGGTGTGCAGGCGAAGGCAGGTGCCACCACCCACACCACGTCCGGCTGCCAGAACCATTGCCGCAACAGCGCGGGCAGGCTTGCGACGGCAAAGCTGGCCAGGTGGAGCAGGCGGCGCAGTCCCGAGGGCCGCTGCGGCACCCACAGCGGCGTGCGCGTCACCTCCACGCCGTGCCAGCGTTCGCTGCGGTAGCGGCGCGCGCTGTAGCCCGGCCAGACGGCCCAGGCTGGGTAGTAGGGCGGCGCCGTGATCACCCGCACTTCGTGGCCCTGCGCCGCCAGCCACTGCGCCATCTCGCCCGTGTACTTGCCGATGCCGGTCATCTCGGGCGCGAAGTTGATTCCGTACAGCAGCAGCTTCATGCGGCTGCGGACGGCACCGGCATGCACGAGGCCTGCGCCGGATTGCGCCGCCTCGGCTCCGGTCGCAAAGAGTGCCTCCCGCCGTGAATCAGACATGGGCGCCGCGCCTTTGCGCCGGATGGGCGGGTTCGCCGCGCGATTCCTGGACCACCTGCGCCAGCGTGCGCGCCACCTGGTCCATGCGGAAATGCTGCTCGAAGCACTGGCGCGCCGACGTGCGCATGCGCTCCCAGGCGGGCGCCGGCGTGGCCAGCCAGCGCTCGAGCAGGGCGACGGTTCCCGCCAGCGTGTCCGGCTCCACCAGGCCGGCCTGCGCGGCCTGGATCTCGCGCCAGATATTGACCTTGTCGCTGATCAGCACCGGGCAGCCGCAGGCCAGCGCCTCGACCACGGCGATGCCGAAGTTCTCCTGATGCGATGGCAGGCAGAACGCCTGCGCGCAGCGGAAGGCGCCCCACTTGAGCTCGCCGGTCAGCATGCCGGCCCAGCAGATCTGCTGCGCCACCCCGAGCCGCTGCGCCAAGGCCTCGAGCTCGGGCCGCCAGTGGGTCTGGTCGGGGCCGGCCATGACCAGGTGCACGTCGGCCATGCGGCCGCACACCTTGGCGAAGGCTTCGACCAGGAGATCGCAGCCCTTCTTGGAATGGATGCGGCCCAGATAGAGCAGCAGGCGCTTGCCGCGCAGATGGGGAAAGGTATTCAGGAATGCGTCGGTGGAGGCCTGCGGATCGTCGCCGGGCGCCGCCGTGCCGAAGGAGACGATGGCCTCTTCGCAGCGGTAGAGCCAGAAGCTCTGCCGCGCCAGCAGCCGCTCTTCCTCGCAGGTGAACAGCACCCGCTGCGCATCGCGCAGCACGCGGTATTCGGCCCAGGGCCAGTACAGCCACTTCTTCAGGTGCTTGAGCGGATAACGGCGCTTGAACCACGGATCGAGCATGCCGTGCGGAAACACGAAGTAGGGCGTGGCGCTGCCTGCGAGCGCGCGCCGCGTGCCCAGCCCGATGTACTGCCACAAGCCGTTGACGATCACCGCGTCGAAACGCCCGGCGTTGTCCTCCAGCCAGGGGCGCAGCTCGGCGCAGTAGCCGAAGCGGCCGCGACCGGGGCCGAGTGCGTGCAGCGGCGCGGCGTCGAACGCGCGCGCACAGGCTGCATCGGGTGCGTCCATCGACGCGAACTCGCCGGCGTGGCCCTGGGCGGCCAGGGCGCGGTGCAGTTGCACGGCACCTTCGATGGGGCCGCCTCCCGCGGCGTCCACCGAGGAGATCAGGTGCAGGAGTCTCATGCGCGCATCATTCGAAGAGTCGCAGCCGCGGATAGCGCAGGCAGAGCACGCCCAGGCCCAGCAGGACGCCGAGCATGCCGTTGGCGGTGAGCTGGCCGATCGCCGGCCAGGTGAGCAGCGCCAGCGCGAGGCCGACCCAGACGAGCGTCGGGAAAACGGCGCGTGTCTGCATGGACCGCTTGAGCGCGCCCCCGAGGCCCAGCAGGATCAAGCAGACCTTGAGGAAGACGAAGAGCCCGCCCACCAGTCCGCCTTCGACGAGTGTCCGCCCCGCCTCCGTCTCGGCGGGGATGAAAACCGCGCGCGCGCCGGTTTGCACGTACTGCGCCAGGTTGGAGCCCACGCCGATGCCTGCGCCCAGCCAGTTCGAACGCTCCAGCAGCCCGGGTTCGCCCAGGAACGTGGAAGCGATCCGCACGAGGAAGTTTTCGCTCTGCGCGGCGATTTCGAATCGCTGCTGGATGGCCTCCACCGCGTCCTGGAAGATGAAGGCCAGGCTGCCTGCCAGAACCACGATCAGGACTGCTGCCACCAGGGCGATCCCCTTGCGGCGCAGGGGCGCGAACACGAGGTTGCCTAGCAGGTACAGCACCAGCGTGCCGCCGACGTAGACGACCGCAGCGCGCGATCCGCTGACCAGCGCGCAGACGACCAGTGCACCGAACATCATGAGCGCCAGCACGCGGTGCCGCATCCTGGGTTTGCGCGCCTCCAGGGCCCCCAGGGCGAAGGGCGTGCAGATGCTCAGGAAATTGGCGAAGCCCGAAGTGAAGCTGAATGTGCCCGTGGTGCGCACCACATCCGCGATGACCAGGAAGATGGATTCCACATCCTCGTCAAGCGACTTGTTGATGAAGGCGCTGGGCGGGGAATTGCGCTGGAGGACCACCAGCGGCGCCATCAGCAGCAATAGAACCATCAGCACGCGCACCGCCGCGATGTAGTCGCGCTCGCTCATGCCTGCTGCAGCCGCCAGTCCGAACCACAGGTAGAGCAGCCAGAAGCGCAGGCCGATCAGCAGCACGGGAAAGCTGCTTTCGCCCAAGGTGAGCTGCAGCAGCCCCCAACCCAGCACGCAGGCGGACCACGGCACCATCACCTGCAGGATCGCGCGCTGCCGTCTGAAGTGCCCGTGGGTGAATGCGTACACCACCACATAGGCAGCCAGCAGGTCGCGCAGCAGGACCAGCGGCACCGTGGCGGAGTTGCTGATCCATTTGCGTATGGCTCCCTCCAGAATGAGGATCAGCATGACCGAGATGAACAGCCGCCCCGTCGTGCTGACGCGCACCTTCGCCATACCGGAGGCGGTGGCGGATGCAGGGCGGGCGAGGGCGGTGGTGCCGATCATGATTGAGAGCTCATGCGCAGGCGCGCATCAGGTCCCGGAAGGCCTGCACATGCGCATCCACCCGGTGCGGCTGGTACCAGTCGAAGGCCGCAGCGCCGATGGCGTCATGGTCCAGCCCCGGGGCGGCGAGCGCAGCAAAGCCCGCGGCATAGTGCCGGCCGGCCATCAGCCCGTCGTGCGTCGCGTAGTCGTCGGCCAGCAGAACCGGACAGACCCCGTGCGCGCAATAGGCTGCGAATACCCCGCTCTTGGCCACGACATGCGGGGGGTAGCACAGAAGGCCGAACCGGGCTTGCTCGAGATGCCGGCTGACCAGTTCGCCCGGCAGGCTGCCGTGGGCATGGATGCGCTCGGATTCGCGCAACCGGTCGTATTCGGCCGAACGGATGGGTGGGCCGATGTCGTGCACGGCAAGCCCCTCCTCCATCACCCAACGCCAGAAGCTCGCATCGAGCCGGGTGTAGACCTGGGAGCGGATCGAAGGTCCGCCGAAGACCACGATCTTGCCGGCGCGCGCACCGGCGCGCGTGCCCGGCTCTCCCACGTTCGAATACACCGGCAGCACGCGGTGGGGAGCCGGCGCGCAGTTCTCGCGCAGCCACTGCGCGGTGGCATTGCAATTGCTCAGCCAGTAGCTGGCCAGGTTGCCCAGATCGGCGGCGATGCGCCGCTGCATCGGCTGCAGCCAGAAAGCCGAGCGCCAGGGCGGTCCCGAGGCGAACAGCTCGTGGAAGAAGATGCCGATCTGTGCGCCGTTGCCGCGCAGCTGCACGAGCCGCTCCACCAGCCAGCTGGGAATGCCGCGCCGGTGGTAGCCATAGCCGCTGAAGTTCAGCGCGATGGGGCCGCGGCCATAGTCGGCCAGCGGTGTTTCGCGGGTGGGCGCGAGCAGGCGGCCGGGAATGTGCCGGTTCAGGATCTCGGCGTAGTCGCGCACACCGCCGGTACCCGGCGGGACGATGGCCACGAATTCCCGCAATCCTTGCGCGCCGCTGGCGGCGCGCAATGCGTCGCCCATCAGCGCACGGCCGTCCTGAAGGCGCTCAAGCCGCGGCAACGGCTTCAAGTTCGTGCGCCTGCTGGGCCAGGAAATCTGAGTAGGCATGCGCAAGGCCCTCGCGCAGCGGCGTGGTCGCCTTCCAGCCAAGCTTGTGCAGCAGCGAGACATCGAGCAGCTTGCGCGGCGTGCCGTCGGGTTTGCTGGTGTCGTACCGCAGGCCGCCGCTGTAGCCGACGGCCTCCGCCACCAGCAGCGCCAGTTCGCCAATGGACAGGTCTTCGCCGGTTCCCACGTTGATGTGGCTTTCCATGGGCTGCGTATGCGCTGTGTAGACCTCTCGCGGCAGGCTCATGGTGTGCACGCAGGCCTCGGCCATGTCGTCCACATAGAGAAACTCGCGCTTTGCACGGCCGGTGCCCCAGATGGTGACGAACGGTGCGTTGGCCAGCTTGGCTTCGTGGAAGCGCCGGATCATGGCCGGCACCACGTGGCTGTTTTCCGGGTGGTAGTTGTCACCCGGTCCGTAGAGGTTGGTGGGCATCACGCTGCGGTAGTCGGTGCCGTACTGGCGGTTGTAGCTCTCGCACAGCTTGATGCCTGCGATCTTGGCAATCGCATAGGGTTCGTTGGTCGGCTCGAGCTTGCCCAGCAGGAGCGCGCCCTCGGTCATGGGCTGCGGCGCCAGGCGCGGATAAATGCAGCTGGAACCCAGGAACAGCAGGCGCCGCACGCCCGCGCGCCAGGCCTCGTGGACCACGTTGTTCTGCACCATCAGGTTGGAGTAGATGAACTCTGCCGGATAGGTGTTGTTGGCATGGATGCCGCCGACGCGGGCCGCCGCCAGGTAAACCTCGTCGGGCTGCTCCTTGGCGAAGAAGGCGCGCACATCGGCCTGGTCGGTGAGATCGAGTTCCGCATGCGTGCGGGTGATGATCGAGCGGATGCCTTGGCGCTGCAGGCTGCGCACGATGGCGCTGCCCACCATGCCCCTGTGGCCTGCCACATAGATGCGTCTGTCGGCATTCATCGCGAGCCATCTCCGGTAACGACCACCTTGACGGTCTTGAGCATGATCTTGACGTCCAGCCAGAGCGACCAGTTGTCGACATAGTACGCGTCCAGTTCCACCCGCTTGGCGTAAGGGAGGCGGTTGCGCCCGCTGACCTGCCACAGGCCGGTGATGCCGGGGCGCATTGCGCAGTAGTGGTCCCAGTCGCGCCCGTACAGCGTGCGCTGGCGCTCCATGCAGGGACGGGGGCCCACCAGGCTCATGTCGCCCTTGAGCACGTTCCAGAATTGCGGCAGCTCGTCCAGGCTGAGCTTGCGGATCCAGTGGCCGAAGGGCGTGATGCGCGGGTCTTTCTCCAGCTTCTGGAACGTATCCCATTCGGTGCGGGCCATGTCGTTCTTGCTCAGGAACTGGTCCAGCACGGTGTCCGAGTCGCGCACCATGGAGCGGAACTTGTAGAAGCGAAAGCGACGCCCGCCTTCTCCCAGGCGAACCTGCCCGAAATGCACCGGGCTGCCCATGCTCAGGCGAACCCACAGCGCCACCGCCAGGTACAGGGGCCCGAACAGCACGAAGAACGTCAGGGCGCCCACGATATCGAGCGAGCGTTTTGCTGCCTGTTCGGTCGAGCTCAGTCTGCGGGGCACGAGGGCGGCCACATAGGGCGACGAGCCGCTTCCTCCGCCGGGAGACAGCTGTCGATTCAAATGGCCTCGGGCACTGGAATCAGGTCGGAACATCCATATTCCTCGGATCGGGTGCGGCATCTACGGCCTCGCTCAGGTCGTGTAACGCTTTACTACTATTCGCAAGAATTTGAACACATTATGCTGACATTGTCGCGCTCTCAAAAGTGGTACGCCATACGGCGAACGGCGTGTGTTGCCATTGGGAGTGGCGCTTTTTTGGGTACTTTTACCCGACATAAATAGCGCTGAAGCGATGTAATCCCTTCGTCTTCAGTTCGCGTAACAGAGGCGGTGCCGCGTTTGTGGTGTGTGCGCACCAACTTTGAATGCGAGCGCAGGCCCGTCCGGTCCTGTTGCGGGCGGCTCTGCCGAAAGCGGGGTACAGGCGAAAAAAAAGCGACCAGGCCGGGCCTGGTCGCTTTTTGAGGGAAGAGGCGGCGAACCCGCCACCGGGATCAGCTGACCCGGTTGCCCTGGCTCGCCGAGCTGCCGTCTTCGAAGGGCAGCACCACCTGGCTCAAGTCGCGGCGCGTTTCCACGAGCACCAGCGGGCCCTCGTCCAGGACCACGACAGGAGGACGCTCGCGCGGCACATGGACGGGCTTGGGCTCTGCCGCAATGGCGGCCTGGATCTGTGCCACCCGCTCCGCGTCGGAGTTGACCCAGTGCAGGCCCGAGCCTTCGGCGATCTGCGCGAGATCGGCCAGGGGCAGCTCGAAAGGCGTGACCTTGGGCATGCCGCGCGCCGGAGCGGCCGACACTGCAGGCACTTCGATCGGTTGGGCCGCGGCACTGATCGGCAACTCGAGCGAGGGTGGAGCGGCTTCCACGCTGCGCAGGGGCTGGACGGGCGCTGCGGCGGGTTGCGCAGGCACTTCCTCGGCAACGGCGAACTCCTGGCGCGGTTCGGCGCCTTCGCGCGGGGTGCGCTCGCGGCGGTCGCGGCCGTAGCGATCGCGCGAGCGGGGGCGGCGCTCTTCGCCGTCTGCGCGCGCGGCTTCGGCCACCGGTGCGTTGTCGGTTGCGACCTGCTGCGAGGCGGCGTCGACGTAAGCCGCATCGGCATTGGCCGTTTCGTTCTCGGCCCGGCGCTCGCCACGCTCGGCGCGTTCACGGCGCTCGCCTCTCTCGCCTCGCTCGCCGCGGTTGCGCTGGGGGCGCTCGCTGGTCACTGCTGCAGCGTCTTCACCGCTCGCGCGCTCGGATGCAGCCAGTTGCGCTTCCGGCGCCACGACCTGGCCTTCTTCGCGGTTGCGCGCCTCGTTGTCGCGGCGCTCGCCGCGCTCGCCACGTCCGTTGCGGCGCTCGCCATCGCGGCCTTCACGCGGTTCGCGGCCTTCACGTTGTTCACGCGGCTCGCGGGCTTCACGCGGCGCGCGGGCCTCGCGCGGCTCGCGGTTCTCGCGAGGTTCACGCGGCTCGCGGGCCTCACGTGCGGCTTGATCGCGGGGCTCGCGCACCGGCGCATCGGCGCG
>NZ_BCUU01000016.1 GCF_001591385.1 Variovorax soli NBRC 106424 | reverse complement strand
CCGGCAGGCACCGCGCCGCACCACTGGAAATCCGGCGGCCCGTCGCGCCAGGCCACGCTCACCCATGCAGCACTGCCGCCGCACGGCGTGTGGGCCAGCCCGGCCGATGCGCGCAAGTGGCCTTTTCACCTGCGCGGCATCGAGGCCGAAGTGGCGCTGCGGCTCGCGCAGGACGTGGACGCCGAACGCGCCGCGTCCCTCGACGTGACCGCCGCCACCCGTCTGGTGGATGGCATGTGCGTGTCCATCGAACTGGTCGACTCGCGCTGGGCCGAGGCGCTGGATGCGCCGGCCCTCGCCAAGCTGGCCGATCTTCAATCGCACGGCGCCCTGGTGCTGAGCACATGGACGACCTTCGCGCCACGCGACTGGGCTGCGCAGCGCTGCATCGTGAACATCGGCAAGCAGCCCACCATGGAATTCGTCGGCACGCACTCGCTGGGCGACCCGGCCTTCGTGCTGCCGGCCTGGCTGCGCCACGCCACCCAGGGCGGCGCCGTGGTGCGCGCAGGCACCGTGGTCACCACCGGCACCTGGTGCGGCCTGCCCCTGGCGCAGGCGGGCGATCGCGTGACGGCGGAATTCCCGGGCATCGGGCGGGCCGAAGTCCAGCTGTGAACCTGGGGCTGGGACCCGTTCAGAACTCCGCGTCCAGCTCGTCGATCTCGTCCGGCTCGGCCCTGGCGGCCTTCACCCATTCCTGCATGGCCGGCAGTTCCATGATCCGCTTGCAGTACGCGGCGCAGGCCTTGTCCAGCGTCACGTCGTAGCTCAGGAAGCGCGTCACCACCGGGGCGTACATCGCGTCGGCCATGCAGGGCGCGGGTCCGAACAGATAGGGCCCGCCATGGGCCGCCAGGCATTCGCGCCAGATGGCGACGATGCGGTCGATGTCTGCCTGCGCCCGCGACCACACCTTGAAGCCCGGAAAGCGGGCCTTGATGTTCATCGGCAGCGCGCTGCGCAGCGAGGCAAAGCCCGAATGCATTTCGCCGCAGATGGCGCGGCAATGGGCGCGCGCCTTGGCATCGGCCGGCAGCAGCCCCGCCTTGGGCTTGATCTCGTTCAGGTATTCGCCGATGGCCAGGGTGTCCCAGACCTTGATGCCGCCGTGCTGCAGCGAAGGCACCAGCATGGACGAGGACAGCAGCAGCATCTCGGCCTTCATGGCCGGGTCGTCGGGCGGAATCACCTTCTCGGTGAAGTCCAGCCCGGCCAGCTTGCACATCAGCCAGCCGCGCAGCGCCCAGGCGCCGTAGTTCTTGCTGCTGATGGTGAGGACAGGTTTGGCCATGCGCTGCTCCTTCGGCTTTCCCGCACTGGTGCAAGGCTTGTGCCAGAACAGTGCGCCGCCGGCGACGCCGCGCCTTGCCGGCTTGGCCCGCTATTTGCCTGCGGGCATTGCATGCTGTACGGGCTCTACCAGTCCTCGATGAATGCCACTTCGCCGATGCGGCTGGCCGCCCAGGTGCTGGGCAGCGCCTTGTGGTTCGAGAAGGACGAGCGCACGGCCAACCGCCGGATGGCGTCGTTCTTCGACGTGCTTTCGCGCATGCGCCTCACCCACACCCGACCGCCGTACGGCATCGAGCGGGTGATGGTGGACGGCCAGGAGGTCGCCGTGCGCGAGGCGCCGGTGCTGATCGCCCCCTTCGGCACGCTGCTGCACTTTCGCAAGCACACCCGTGCCGAGCAACCCAAGGTTTTGGTGGCTGCACCACTTTCGGGCCATTTCGCCACCCTGCTGCGCGAAACGGTGCATACGCTGCTGCGCGACCACGACGTGTACATCACCGACTGGCACAACGCGCGCGACGTGCCGCTGTGGCACGGCGGCTTCGGCCTGGACGACTACACGCGCCAGCTCATGGCGTTTCTCGAGCACATCGGCCCCGGCGTGAACCTGGTGGCCGTCTGCCAGCCCTGCGTGGCCGCACTGGCCGCCACCGCACTGATGGCGGAAGACGACAACCCCGCCACGCCACGCAGCCTGACGCTCATGGCCGGCCCGGTGGACTGCCGCGTCAATCCCACGGCCGTGAACAAGCTGGCCACCGACCGCCCCATCGACTGGTTCCGCCGCAACCTCATCAGCCGCGTGCCGTGGCCCCATGCCGGCATGATGCGGCGCGTGTACCCCGGCTTTCTGCAGCTCACCGCCTTCATGAGCATGAACGCGCAGCGGCACCGCAAGCAGTTCGAGCTGCTCTACCAGCACCTGGTGGACGGCGAAATGGCACAGGCCAACGCCATCCGCAGCTTCTACGACGAGTACTTCGCGGTGAACGACCTGCCCGCGGAGTTTTACCTGGAGACGGTGGAGCGCGTGTTCCAGACCTACGACCTGCCGCGGGGCGAACTCACCGTGGGCGAGCGCAAGGTAAACCCGGCGGCCATCCGCCGTACCGTACTGCTCACGGTGGAAGGCGAGCGCGACGACATTTGCTCCGTCGGCCAGACGGTGGCGGCGCAGGATCTGTGCACCGGCATCCGGCCCTACCTCAAGACCCACCACCTGCAGGCTGGCGTGGGGCACTACGGCGTGTTCAGCGGGAGCAAGTGGAACCAGCAGATCTACCCGCGGGTGCGCGACACCATCCACACGGCCGCCGAGCTTCATGGCACCCGGGCGGCCCAGGCCGCCGCCTGACGCCCTGGGTCAACGAACCGCCTTGCGCCGGCCAGCTCGCCGCTTGCCGGCGGCTGGCGCGGCGGACTCGCCGGGCACGAGCGGAAGCCGGTCTCGAAGATGGGCGATCAACTGCTTGGCGGCTTCGTTGCGCGTGGGCCCGGCCGGGTACACCAGCACGATCCGGCGCTCGACACGCGGCCGTGCCAGCGGCAGCACCACCAATCGGGCATCGCGCAGCGACTCCGTGTACAGCCGCGGCATCAGCCCCAGCGCCAGGCCGCCGCGCACCAGCGCGTACAGCGTCTCCGAATAGCTGACGCGGTACGGCTCGGCGCCCTGCGCGAACTGCGCCCGCGCCGGATTGCCCAGCGCCGGCATGCTGCCGCTTTCGAACAGCACGAGGCGCTCGCTGCCGATGGCTTCCCAGCCCACTTCCTCCAGGCCGGCCAGCGCATGGTCGCGCCGCAGCACCAGCACCAGCGGATCGCGGAACAGCTCCACGCTGGCCAGGCCGCCGCCGGGCGCCTCGGTGATGGCGGCCACCGCAAAGTCCAGCTGGCCGCTGCGCACCTCGGCCAGCAGCGTGGTGGACGGGGCATCCCGCCAGGCCACTTCGAGCTCGCGCCCGCCTTCGCGCAGGAACTCGCTCACCGCCCCGGCCACCGCACCGCTGGCCGAGGGAATGACGCCGATGCGCACGAAGGCCCGGCCGCGGCGCACCGTGCTCTCGATGTCGCGCAGGGCCATGTCCACCGTGTTGACGAGGAAGTCGGTACGGGCCAGCACTTCGGCGCCCACCGGCGTGAGGGCCAGGCTGTGGGTGGTACGCGTGAGCAGCTCGGCGCCCAGCAGCTTCTCCATCTGCTTGATGGCGTTGCTCAGCGCCGGCTGCGTGATGGCCAGGCGCTGCGCCGCGCGGCCGAAATGCCCTTCTTCCACCAGCACCGAGAAGCACTGCAGCTGGCGCAGGGTCAAGGCGCGCAGGGGCTGGGTGGACATGCGAAGGTGGCCTGGTTATCAGTTGGATGAATGAAATTATAGAAATTCAAAACTTCTCTTGAAGGCCGGCACTGCCTAGACTTTGAGCATGTCCGCCACGCCCCTCGACGACTTCCTGCACGCCATTCCCAAGGTCGAACTGCACTGCCACCTGTTCGGCACGGTGCGCCAGGCGACCTTCGAGGCGCTCAATGCGCGGGCCGGCTCGCCGCTGGTGGCCGAGGAAATCCAGGGCTTCTACACCCGCGGCGAGAAGCCGGTGGGCGTGCTGCGGGTGCTGCGCGCGCTGGATGCCGAACTCGTTCGCACGCCCGACGACCTGCGCCAGCTGACCTACGAGTACCTGCAGGACGCCGCCAGCCACAACGTGCGCCATGCCGAGTTCTTCTGGAACCCGACCGGCACGGTGCATGAATCGGGCATGGCCTACCGCGCAGCGCAGGACGCCATCGTGCGCGCCATCCGCGATGCGCAGCAGGACCTGGGCATTGCCGGGCGCCTCATTGCTGCCATCGACCGCGAAGCCAGCCCCGAGGCCGCGGTGGAAATGGTGGACTGGGTGCTGGCGAACCGCGCGGACGAAGTGATCGGCATCGGCATCGACTACCGCGAGGTGGACCGTCCGCCCGAGATGTTCCTGGAAGCCTACCGCCGCGCACGCGAGGGCGGCCTGAAGACCACGGCCCATGCCGGCGAGTTCGGCATGCCCTGGACCAATGTGCGCACCGCCGTGGAAATGCTGCAGGTGGACCGGATCGACCACGGCTACACGGTGGTCGACCAGCCCGACTTCGCCCGCGAGTGCGCCGAACGCGGCCTGATCTTCACCGTGGTGCCCACCAACTCCTACTACCTGCGCACCCTGCCGCCCGAACGCTGGGCGCTGGACCACCCGATCCGAAAGATGCCGGGGCTGGGCCTGCGCATCCACCCCAACACCGACGACCCGACCCTGCACAAGGTCACGCCCACACAGGCCTGGGCCATGATGGTGAGGGACTTCGACTTTTCCATCGACGACCTGCGCGGCTTCATGCACAACGGCCTGGACGGCGCCTGGATCGACGAGCGCCAGCGCCGCGACTGGCACGCCCAGTGGGGCGCCGAATTCGATGCGCTTCGCGCACGTTTTTCGCTTTGAATCCGTCCTGACACTCACCCACCCTTCGACCCCTCGCCTCTCTCCCCGGAAGCCGCACCACCATGCCCTCGTTCAAGAAGCCCCTCGTTCTGGCCGCCCTGCTGGCCGCCGCCCTGCCCGGCATCGCCCTCGCCCAGGCCGCCTGGCCCGCGGCCAAGCCCATCACGCTGGTCGTGCCCTACTCGGCCGGCGGCAGCGTGGACTTCAACGCCCGCCTGGTGGCCACCAAGCTGGGCGAGCGGCTCAAGCAGTCGGTGGTCATCGAGAACGTGGCCGGCGCGGGCGGCGTGATCGGCGTGACCAAGGTGGTGAACGCCGCACCCGACGGCTACACCCTGGTGGCCGGCCCCGACAGCGTGATCGCCATCGGCAAGCTCATCAACCCGGCGGCCTTCAAGTTCGACCCGCTCAAGGACCTGGCGCCGGTGGGCATGCTCAACACCGCGCCGATGGTGCTGGTGGCCCGGCCAGGGCTGCCGGTGCAGAGCTACGGCGACCTGGTCAAGCTCGCCAAGGCCTCGCCCGGCAAGTACAACTACGCCACCTCGGGCGTGGGCACGGTGCTGCAGCTGGCAATGGAACTGCTCAAGGAAAAGAGCGGCATCTTCGTGACTCACATCCCTTATCGCGGCGGCGCGCAGATCGCCACCGACGTGATCGGCAACCAGGTCGACCTGGCCATGCTGGTGAGCACCAGCGCCATCCCGCACATCAACGGCGGTCGCCTCAAGGCCCTGGGCGTGACCAGCGCCAAGCGCCTGGACGCCCTGCCCAACGTGCCGGCCTTCGGCGAGATGCCCGGCCTGAAGGACTATTCGATGGTGAGCTGGACCGGCATCTTCGCGCCCGCGGCCACCCCGCCGGCCGTGGTCAAGCGGCTGAACGAGGAATTGAATGCGGTGCTGAAGGACCCCGAGGTGCGCGCCAAGCTGCAGGAGCAGGGCGCGGTGCCGGGCAGCGGCTCGGCGGAAGACCTGGGCAAGTTCGTGCGCACCGAGTACGCCCGCAACCAGAAGATCGTCCAGGCGGCCAACATCAAGGAATGACTTGCCGCCGCGGCTGCGCCCCGGGAGCAGGGGCGGCAGCCGCCGTCTTCGTCAGGAGTTCTTTTCGTCTTCTTCTTCCGCGGGCCAGTCGCGGATGTAGGCCTTGAGCATCTTGTTCTCGAAGTTCTGGCTGTCCACCACGGCCTTGGCCACGTCGTAGAAGCTCACCACGCCCATCAGCATGCGCTTGTCCATCACGGGCATGTAGCGCGCATGGCGGTCGAGCATGATGCGGCGGATTTCATCGAGATCAGTCTCCAGGGTGCAGGTGACCGGGTGGTCGTCCATGGCCTTGCGCACCTGGGTGGAACCGACCGAGCCGCCGTTGCCCACCACGGCCAGGATCACCTCGCGGAAGGTGAGCATGCCCACCAGGTCGCCGTGCTCCATCACCACCAGCGAGCCGATGTCCTTGTCGGCCATGATGTTGACGGCATCCGCCAGGGGTTCATCGGGCGTGATGGTGAAGAGCGCGTTGCCCTTCAGACGCAGGATGTCGCTGACTTTCATGGGGGATGCTCCTCTCGTGTGGGCTAAGTACCGATTCAAATATAGCCCACAAATCACACACAATGACCCACCGTTGGCACGTCCACGACACGGGTGCTGTCTTGCAGACGTAACGGGTCGTTCGCGCTTCCCCCTTGTTTGTGATTCCTGAAAGGCTCTCATGCCCGGCTATTCCGATCCCGGCTTCGACACGCTCGCGCTGCACGCGGGCGCGGCCCCCGACCCCGCCACCGGCGCGCGGGCGGTGCCGATCCACCTGAGCACCTCCTTCGTCTTCGAATCCAGCGACCACGCGGCCTCGCTCTTCAACCTGGAGCGCGCCGGCCATGTGTACTCGCGCATCAGCAACCCGACCAACGCGGTGCTGGAGCAGCGGGTGTCGGCGCTGGAGGGCGGCATCGGCGCCATCACCACCGCCAGCGGGCAGGCGGCGCTGCACCTGTCGGTGGCCACGCTGATGGGCGCGGGCTCGCACATCGTGGCCAGCACGGCGCTGTACGGCGGCTCGCAGAACCTTCTGCACTACACGATGCGGCGCTTCGGCATCGACACCACCTTCGTCAAGCCCGGCGACCTGGACGGCTGGCGCGCCGCCATCCGGCCCAACACCAAGCTGCTGTTCGGCGAGACGGTGGGCAACCCGGGCCTGGACGTGCTCGACATTGCGGCGGTGAGCGACATCGCGCACCAGGCCGGCGTGCCGCTGCTGGTGGACTCGACCTTCACCACGCCCTACCTGCTCAAGCCCTTCGACTGGGGCGCTCATCTCGTCTACCACTCGGCCACCAAGTTCCTCTCGGGCCACGGCACCGTGATCGGCGGCATCGTGGTGGACAGCGGCAGCTTCGACTGGGAACGCTCGGGCAAGTTCGCGGAGCTGACGCAGGCCTACGACGGCTTCCACAACATGGTGTTCTCGGACGAAAGCACGGTGGGCGCCTTCTTGCTGCGGGCGCGGCGCGAGGGCCTGCGCGACTTCGGCGCCAGCATGAGCCCGCACACGGCCTGGCTGATCCTGCAGGGCGTGGAGACGCTGCCGCTGCGCATGGAGCGGCACATCGACAACACGCAGAAGGTGGTGGAGTTTTTGGCCACGCATCCTTTTGTGGAGCACGTGGGCCATCCGCTGCTGCCTTCTCACCCCAGCCACGCCCTGGCCAACAAGATGCTGCGCCACGGGGCCAAGGGCGCGGGCTCGGTGTTCAGCTTCAACCTCAAGGGCAACCGCGAGCAGGGCAAGAAGTTCATCGAGACCTTGCGCCTGTTCAGCCACCTGGCCAATGTGGGCGACTGCCGCAGCCTGGTGATCCACCCGGCCTCCACCACGCACTTCCGCATGAGCGACGAGGCGCTGGCCGGCGCCGGCATCACGCAGGGCACCATCCGCCTGTCGATCGGGCTGGAAGACCCGGCCGACCTCATCGACGACCTCAAGCGCGCGCTGAAGGCGGCAGAGAAGGCGGCAGCATGAACATCGACGTCAACGGCCACTCCCTCTACGCCTACACCGGCGGCAAGCCCTTCGACGCGGCCAGGCCGACGGTCGTGTTCATCCACGGCGTGCTCAACGACCACAGCGTGTGGATCCTGCAAAGCCGCTGGTTCGCCCACCATGGATGGAACGTGCTGGCCATCGACCTGCCGGGCCACTGCAAGAGCGGCGGCAAGCCACCCGCCAGCGTGGAAGAGGCCGCGCAGACGGTGATCGCGCTGCTGGATGCGGCCGGTATCGAGCGTGCTGCGCTGGTGGGCCACAGCTTCGGCTCGCTTATTGCGCTGGAGACCGCCGCGCGCGCACCGGACCGGGTGAGCCATCTGGCGATGGTGGGCACGGCCTATCCGATGAAGGTGTCGCCGGCGCTGCTCGACGCTTCGCTGAACGAGCCGCACAAGGCCATTGCCATGGTCAACACCTTCTCCCACTCGACGCTGGCGCCGCCGCCCTCGTCGCTGGGGCCGGGCACCTGGCTCTATGGCGGATCGCGCGCGCTGATGCGCCGCGTGCTGGCCAGCAATACCGAGGCCAACGTATTCCATGTCGGCTTCAACGCATGCAACCAGTATGCGAACGGCGAGGCGGCCATCGAGGCGGTGAAGTGCCCGGTGCTCTTTCTGCTGGGCAAGGGGGACCAGATGACCCAGGTGTCGGCGGCGCAAGCGCTGGTCAAGCGGGCTGCCAACGCAAAGGTGGTGACGGTGCAGGCTGGGCATGCGCTGATGAGCGAAGCGCCTGACGAGGTGCTGTTTGCGTTGGCGGACTTTATGGGGGCGCGGTAGGCTCGGTTTGCTGGCGTATGGCGCGGGGGCCAAGGGCTGCGTGCCCCTGTGCGGGCGCGCCACTGTGGCGGTCGGCTTCGCCGACTGCCCTGCGCTGCTCGCGGAGCCGGCCCTGCGGAAGAACTCGCTGCGTTCACTTCGTTCACGCTGCTCAGACAGCTTCCGCAAGTCAGATCACGAAGCTTGTGTGTGTCCTTCGGCACACACAAGCGGGCCGGCCCCACTGCGCTGCTCGGCGCCACAGAGGCGCGCCCGCACAGGGGCACACAGCCCTTGGCCCTGGACACGTTCGTGGTGCATCAAGGGGATGTGCAACGCACCGTTGGCATAGCACACAGGTGCCCTGCCCCCCGCTAAATCCGACACGACGTCTCCAGGCGGGTGCGGCAGGCCCTTGGGGCCGGGGGCGCCTTCTGTGGCGGCGAGGCGCGCAGCGGCGGGGCTTAGCGTTTGTGTGCCGAAGGACACACAAATGCGACCGTTTCTGACTTGCGGCAGCAGAAACTCAGACGTCGATCAAGAACTCATCAGGCGACCGCTCGACAGCAGCCAGCAACTGCTCCACCTCCGCAGAAGAGGGCTGCACAGGCAACGCAGAAGAAAGCATGCGCGACAGGGTTTCCGCATGCGGCAGCAACGGCCCCAGAAAGCGCGTGCCATCGCGCCCCGCCACCAGGATCGTCGGAAAGGTCTCGACGTCGAACTCGTCGGCAATATCGGAATGGTCTTCCACGTCCACCCATGCAAAGCGCATCTCCGGATGGGCGCGCGCCACCTCTTCCATCAGCGGACGGTAGTCGCGGCAGGTGCCGCACCATTCGGCGCACAGGCACACCACCCACAGGGCGTTGCCGGCATCGTCGGCTTGGGGGGCGGTACCGGGATTGGTGGGCAATGCACTCACGGTTGGAAGGAAGTGGCCAAGGGTTTGCGGGATTGGCGACCGGCTGGCCGCCTCACTATTATGGGCAAAGGCCTCGCAAGCCACAGGAGACACACAATGAATCCCGCCACGACCGCTCCCCATGCCGACGCAGCTGGCGTCGATCCGCGCAGCTTCAAGAGCTTCTCGGAGTTCTATCCCTTCTACCTGAGCGAGCACAGCAACCGCACCTGCCGGCAGCTGCATTTCGTCGGCTCGTCGCTCTCGCTGGTGTGCCTGGCCACGCTCTTCGTCACGGGCAACGGGTGGTGGCTGCTGCCCACCATCGTGGTGGGCTACGCCTTTGCCTGGATCGGGCATTTCGGCTTCGAGAAGAACAAACCCGCCTCGTTCAAGCGCCCGCTCTACAGCTTCATGGGCGACTGGGCGATGTACCGCGACATCCTGCGCGGCCGCGTCAAGATCTGACAACCGGCTGTGCGGCCGGCAGGCCGCGGGGCGAGGACAGTACCTCGCCCAGGTACAGCCGCCCCAGCGGCGCCATGTCCCACAGCGGCGCCAGCACCTCGGAGCGAACCAGCAGCATCTCGCGCAGCAGCGGCTCCATGGGCGTGGTGGCCGGGTTCACCAGCAGCACCAGGCGGGGATCCTCGTCGGCCCGCTGTTCCGCGATGTGCCCCACCCAGTCCAGCCGCACCAGCGCCTCGACCACCGGCGCCAGCTGCAGCGCGTCGACCCGCATGCGCTCCCCCAGGCTGGCCAGGCCCAGGCCCTTTTGCGGCATGTCCCGCTCGTCCGACAGATGCTGCAGCACCTCGATCGCCAGCTGCAGCGGCCAGCCCGGCGTGCCGCCACGCCGCGCAACGCCCGCCAGCAGGCTCGGCAGGTAGGCGGCGATGACCGCGCCGAACAGCACGATCAGCCAGGCGATGTAGATCCACACCAGCAAGATCGGGAAAGCCGCAAAGGCGCCGTACAGCACCGAATAGGTCGGCACCATGCTGAAGTACAGGGCCAGCAGCTTCTTGGCGATTTCGATGGCCACCGCCACGAACAGGCCGCCCGCCCACGCATGCGACCACTTGACCTCGGTATTGGGCACATAGTGATAGAGACTGGCCATGCCGCCGGCCAGCAGCAGGAACTCCGCCGTGTCGAACACCAGCTTGAGGCCCGCGTCGTCCACCAGCCCGCGCGAGGCCGCGAACACATAAGAGGTGGTGGACAGGCTCAGCGCCAGCACCAGTGGCCCCAGCGTGGCGGCCGCCCAGTACACCAGCACCCGCTGCGCCAGCGGCCGCGGCTCGCGCACGCGCCAGATGTTGTTGAGCGTGCGGTCGATGGTCAAGATGAGGGCGAAGGCCGTCAGCAGCAGCACCACCAGGCCCAGCACACCCAGGCCGCCGGCCTTGCTCGCGAACTGGGTCAGGTAGCCCAGCACCTGGCGGGCGATGTTCTCCGGTATGAGGCTTTCCACCAGCCAGCGCTGCACGCGGCCCTGCATCTTCGCGAAGATGGGAAAGGCCGTGAACAGCGCCAGTGCCACGGTGAAGAAAGGCACCAGTGCAATGGTGGTCGTGAAAGTGAGGCTGCTGGCCGACAGGCCGAGGCGGTCTTCGCGGAAGCGCTCGCCCAGCACGGCGGCGGTGTTGCGCCACGGAAAATGGGACAGCTCCCTCCATAGCGAATGGCGATTCATGGGTCGCTATCATGCCATCGGGTTTCCACCACCATGCCGCCTCTTCCGACCGCCCCCCTTCCCCGCCCGTCCGCCGCCTCAGCCGCCGCGTCCAACCCCGGCGATGGCGCCGTGGCGGCCACGCGCGCGCTCGCGGTCGGCAGCCTGGCGGGATTGATCGTGCTGGGCCTGGCCTGGGAGTTGTGGCTGGCGCCGGTGCGCCCGGGCGGCTCGCTGCTGGCGCTCAAGGTGCTGCCATTGGTGCTGCCGCTGGCGGGCCTACTGAAACGGCGCATGTACACCTACCGCTGGGTGAGCCTGCTGGTGTGGATCTACTTCACCGAGGGCGTGGTGCGCGCCTGGAGCGACACGCAGGTCATGGGCCGGGTCCTCGCCGGCGTCGAGATCGTGCTGTGCCTGCTGCTGTTCGTTGCCTGCGCCTGGCACGTGCGCACCCGCCTGGCGCGCGCCGATGCCCTGCGTGCGGAAGCCGAGAAATGACCACCACAGACCAGCAACTCATCGACCCACTGCGCCGCATCGTCGGCGAACACAACGTGCTGACCGAAGGCGACCTCACCGCCTGGGAGCAGGACTGGCGCAAGCGCGAGCGCGGCAAGGCGCTGGCGGTGGTGCGCCCGGCCAGCACCGCTCAGGTGGCCGACGTGGTCAAGGCTTGCGCGGCCGCGGGCGTGTCCATCGTGCCGCAGGGCGGCAACACCGGGCTGGCCGTGGGCTCCATCCCCGATGCCAGCGGCCGGCAGGTGGTGCTGAGCCTCACGCGCATGAACGCCGTGCGCAGCCTCGACGCGGCCAACCTCACGGTGACGGTGGAAGCGGGCTGCGTGCTGCAGAGCCTGCAGGAGGCGGCGCGCACGGCGGGCTTTCTCTTTCCGCTGAGCCTGGCCGCCGAAGGCAGCTGCACCATCGGCGGCAACCTGGCGACCAATGCCGGCGGCACGCAGGTGCTGCGCTACGGCAATGCGCGCGAGCTGTGCCTGGGCCTGGAAGTGGTCACGCCCCAAGGCGAGATCTGGGAAGGCACCAGCGGCCTGCGCAAGGACAACACCGGCTATGACCTGCGCGACCTCATCGTCGGCAGCGAAGGCACGCTGGGCATCATCACCGCCGCCACCATGAAGCTGTATCCGCTGCCGGCGGCGCGGCTCACCGCGTGGGCGGCGGTCCCTTCGCTGGAACATGCAGTGCAGCTGCTGGGCCTGGCCCACCGGCACCTGGGCGCTGGGCTCACGGGCTTCGAGGTGATGGGCCGCTTCGCGCTCAGCCTGGTGCCCAAGCACTTTCCGGCGCAGCGCGTGCCCTTCATTGCCGACAGCGAAGGCGCCTCGCCCTGGTGCGTGCTGCTGGAGAACTCCGACAACGAATCGGAAGACCACGCACGCCAACGCTTCGAAGCTCTGCTGGAAAAGGCCTTCGAAGAGGGCTGCGTGAGCGACGCGGTGGTGGCCGAGAACCTGTCGCAGGCCAAGGCCCTGTGGCATGTGCGCGAAAGCATCCCGCTGGCGCAGGCCGAGGAAGGGCTGAACATCAAGCACGACATCTCCATCGCCGTCTCCCGCATTCCGGCCTTCGTGGCCGAGACCGATGCGCTGCTCGAAAAAGAGATTCCCGGCGTGCGCCTGGTCAACTTCGGCCACCTGGGCGACGGCAACCTGCACTACAACGTGCAGGCCCCCGCCGACGGCGATGCGCGCGCGTTCCTGCTGAACGAGGAAGAGCGCGTGAACACGCTGGTGTACGACGCGGTGCAGCGCTTCGGCGGCTCCATCTCGGCCGAGCACGGCATCGGCTCGCTCAAGGCGCACAAGCTGGAAAAGCACAAGTCGCCGGTGGCGCTTTCGATGATGCGGGCCATCAAGGGCGCGCTGGATCCGAACAACACGCTGAACCCGGGGCGGGTGCTGCGCGCCTGAGCACGGGCATGGGGCATGGGGCATGCGCGTAAAATATGCGCATACCCTGTGCTCACCCGAGGATGCAGCCATGCTCAACTTCAACGATGCGCCCAAGAAGGCGACCAACCTCAGCCTCAACAGCAAGGTGCTGGAGATGGCGCGCGAGATGGGCATGAACGTCTCGCAGACTGTCGACGCGCTGCTGGCAAAGGAAGTGGAACGTCGCTACTGGGAACAATGGGCCGAGCAGAACAAGGAAGCGATCGAACACTACAACGAGCGCATCCGCAACGAAGGCATCTGGGGCGCCAAGTACCGCACCTTTGCCCGCAGCCTGGGCGATGGACGCGAGGCCCCCACTGGCACAAGCCGGAAGAAAGTCGCCTGAAACGATGGCGCGCTTCGACGTCTACGCCAACCCCGACAAATCCGAGCACCGGCATACCCCCTACGTGCTCGATGTCCAGAACGACTACCTCGACGCCGTGGAAACCCGCATCGTGATCCCATTGCGCGATGCCCGCGTGCACGGCACGCGATTGGACCGTATCCATCCCCTGTTCCGTATCCAGGATCGCGATGTCGTTCTGGATACGCCCACGCTGGCCACCTTCCCTCGCGGCTGGCTGCGCCAGCCCGTCGCCAACCTGCGCGGCGAACAGCACCAGGTGCAAGAGGCGCTGGACGCACTTTTTGGTTCGTATTGACATGTCACCAACCCGCCCCATCCGCCACCAATACGAAGACTTCATGCGCCATGTCAACGAGACGGGCGTGTTCAAGTCCGACCGCACCGGCACCGGCACCAAGAGCGTGTTCGGCCACCAGATGCGCTTCGACCTGAACGAAGGGTTTCCGCTGGTCACCACCAAGAAGGTGCACCTGAAGTCCATCATCGTCGAGCTGCTGTGGTTCCTCACGGGCTCGTCGAACAACAACTGGCTCAAGGAACGCGGCGTCACCATCTGGGACGAATGGGCGCGCGAAGATGGCGACCTGGGCCCGGTGTACGGCGTGCAGTGGCGCAGTTGGCCCACGCCGGACGGCGGGCACATCGACCAGATCCAGCAGGTGATCGACACGCTCAAGAGCAACCCCGATTCGCGCCGCATCATCGTGAGCGCCTGGAACGTGGCCGATCTGTCCAAGATGGCGCTCATGCCGTGCCACGCCTTCTTCCAGTTCTACGTGGCGCCGCCCCAGGCGCCTGGCGAGCGCGGCAAGCTCAGCTGCCAGCTGTACCAGCGCAGCGCGGACATCTTCCTGGGCGTGCCCTTCAACATCGCCAGCTACGCGCTGCTCACGCACATGATCGCGCAGCAGTGCGACCTCGACGTGGGCGACTTCATCTGGACCGGCGGCGACTGCCACATCTACAGCAACCATGCCGAGCAGGTGGCGCTGCAGCTCTCGCGCGATCCGCGGCCCTACCCCACCCTGCGCATCAAGCGCCGGCCCGCATCCATCTTCGACTACCAGTACGAGGATTTCGAGATCGAGGGCTACGACCCGCATCCGGGCATCAAGGCGCCGGTCGCCGTGTGAGCATGGCGCAGCGCATCAACATCATCTTCGCGCGCGCGCGCAATGGCGTCATCGGCAAGGACGGCCAGATGCCCTGGCACCTGCCCGAAGACCTGGCGCACTTCAAGCAGCAGACCGGCGGTGCACCGGTGCTGATGGGCCGCAAGACCTGGGATTCGTTGCCGCCGCGCTTCCGGCCGCTGCCGGGCCGGCGCAACATCGTCATCACGCGGCAGTCAGACTGGCAGGCGGCAGGCGCCGAACGCGCCGCGAGCCTTTCGGATGCGATTGCGCTGTGCGCGGGCGCCGCCGACCTGTGGGTGATCGGCGGCGGCGAAATCTACGCGCAGGCCGTGCCATTGGCGCAACGCGCGGTCGTCACCGAGATCGATCGCGATTTCGCGGGCGATACCTACGCGCCGCAGCTCGGTGCCGATTGGCACGAGACGGCACGCAGCACGCACACGGCTGCCAAGGACGGACTGCCTTTCAGCTTCGTCACCTATGAGCGCAAGGCTGCCTGAGCCGGCAAGCGCCGCAGAGTCCGTCGACCGCCACCGCCGGCAGCTGCTGGCCGCCGCGCTGCCCGCAGCTGCGCTGCTCGCCAGTGCCGCCACCACCACCGAAGTCCATGCCAAGGCCGAACCGCTCGAGCCTGACGAAGACCTGCTCTTCCTGCCCAGCACCGCCCGCGACCTGGGCAACGGACAGCTGGAAGTGGACGTGCAGATCTGGATCCACGAGAAGAATCGCTTCAAGCTCCTGGACATGGGCCTGGCGCGCTACCTCGGACTGAAGCTGGGCGACATGTCCCCCGCCGCGCGGCTGCGCTTTGCACAGCGCACCACGCTCTTCCATGCCGAGCCGGAAGAAGGCACGGTGCTGCAGATCGACTTCGGCCAGGGCACGCCCCTGGTCCCGATGCCCACCAGCGATGCCAGCGGCCGCACCGGCCTGCGCGCCACCGTCGACCTGAAGCCCGATGCACGCACCGCGCCCTGGCTCGTCTTCCATGCGCGCACGCCCGGCCCGCGCCCGGATGTGGAAGGACGCGCACTGCTCGTGCCTGCCACCGGCCTGTCGGTCATCTCCGACATCGACGACACCATCAAGGTGACGCAGGTGCGCGACCAGCAGCAGATGCTGCTCAACACCTTTTCCCGCAGCTTCAAGCCGGCGCCGGGCATGGCGCAGCACTACGGCGCACTGGCACGCAATCCGCAGACCCGCTTCCACTACCTGTCGTCCAGCCCAATCCAGCTACTGCCGCCGCTGCAGGATTTCCTGCGGCACGAAGGCTTTCCGCCGGGCAGCATGCATCTGCGCGAATCGACCACGCTGCGCACGCTCATCCCCGGCGAAGGCGAATCGCGCGCACACAAGCTCTCGGCCATTGCCCGGCTGATGGAGGACTTTCCGCAGCGCCGCTTCCTGCTGGTCGGCGACTCGGGCGAACTCGATCCGGAAATCTACGGCGACGTGGCGCGCAGGCATGCAAGCCGCATCGAGGGCATCGTGATCCGCGATGTGACCGCGGAAGGCCGCGATGCAGCCCGGTACGCCGCCGCGTTCGAAGGCGTGGACCCGGCAGCCTGGCACATCCTGCGCGACGGCCAGCCCTGGCCGCTTGGCTAGACGCAAAAAAGCATCGCGCCTCCTGGAGGAGCGCGATGCTGTCTTCATCCACATCATCGGCAGCCGAAACGGCTGCCGATGATGCGGCGGTCACCTGTGACTTAGGCGTCGACCGGCAGGATCACCTTGTCGCACAGGTGCAGCACACCGTTGGTGTTGAGCACGTCGGGCTTGCTCAGGTTGCAGATGCGGCCGCGCGGGTCGACCACCTGGAAGGTGGCGTTGATCTTGATGGACACGTCGACTTGCACGGTCACGACAGGCTCGTCGGTCTTGAACTCCTTCTTGCACTTGCGCGCCGGCACCATGTGGCATTGCATGATCTTCTTGCAGCGCGGAATGTCGGCCAGCAGCGCTTCCAGCGTGATGTTGAGCTCGATGAGCACGGCCTGGAAGGCCGCGTTGGTCGGGCAGAAGAAGGTGAACGGGCCGGGCTGCTTGAGCGTATCGGTGAGTCCGCACGCCTCGATGCAGCGCATGGCGGTTTCGCAGTCCGGCTTGATGTCGGGCTTTTCCTCGCAGGTGACGATGATGTCCATGTTGGCCGGCAGCATCGTCTTGTCGATCACGTGCAGCACGCCGTTGAGCGCCGTCACGTCGGTATTGGTGAGCTTGCACAGGCGGTTGCGGCCGTCCGTGGCCGTGAAGACATTGTTCTCCTTGTCGATCTTGAAGAAGCCGCCGCCGATGGTGTCGAGCGTGTGGCCTTCCACGATGGCCTCGGTGAACTGCGCCTTGCTCATGATGTGGCACTTCACGATGGCGGTCAGCGTGGTCTTGTCGGCGAACAGCTGGTCCTTGCTGACGTTGAGCTCGCCCAGGGTTGCGTTGAAGCCGTCGTTCGTGAACGCGAATGCCGTGACGGTGCCCGAGTCATCGAGGGTGGACTCCAGGCCGCATGCCTTGACCGCCTCGACGAAGATGCTGCATTCCGGCTTCGCTTGGGCCTGATTCATGACGCTCTTGGCCTCGTCAACCTGGGTGGCGACGGTCTTGTCGTCGCCGCCTCCACCGCAAGCGGAAAGAAGAAGCGATCCACCCAGGGTGGCAGCTCCGTAGGTGATGAGTTGGCGTCGGCTTTTCGACAAGGTCGACAGTTGCGTCATATCAGTTCTCCTGAGTGGTGAATAGGTGCTGCAAGCATGGGGCTGCGAAGACCCGGACACCGCAAGGCCCATTCGCACAGGCAGGTAGGACATGTCTCCATCAAGTTGCCAGTGCTTGTAGGCGCAGACTGATACCCGATAGCGCAGTCCTCACTAACTAATGGACGGCATTGCCGCCGGCTCGCGCCCGATAATCGGAAGTCCAACGTAGTCACGCAGTGCCATGAAGATCGCCACCTGGAACGTCAACTCCCTTACCGCGCGTCTGCAGCACGTGCTCGACTGGCTGGCCGCCAACCCCGTCGACGTGCTGTGCCTGCAGGAGCTCAAGCTCAGCGACGACAAGTTCCCGCTCATGGAACTGCAGGCCGCCGGCTATGAGGCCGCGGTGTTCGGTCAGAAGACATACAACGGCGTGGCCATCCTCAGCCGCGCGCCTGCACGCGACGTGCTGCGCAACATCGGCGGCTTCACCGACGAGCATTCGCGCGTGATCAGCGCCACGGTCGACACGCCTACCGAATCCGTGCGGGTGGTCAACGGCTATTTCGTCAACGGCCAGGCGCCCGGCACCGACAAGTTCGCCTACAAGATGCGCTGGCTCGATGCCTTGCGCGACTGGCTGCGCACCGAACTCACCACGCATTCGCGCCTGGTGCTGCTGGGCGACTTCAACATCGCGCCGGAAGACCGCGACAGCTTCGACCCCGAGGGTCTGCGCGAAACCATCCACCACACCACCGAGGAGCGCCAGCACTTCAAGGCGCTGCTGGACCTGGGCCTGGTGGACAGCTTTCGCCTCTTCGAGCAGCCCGAGAAAAGCTATTCGTGGTGGGACTACCGCATGCTGGGCTACCAGAAGAATCGCGGCCTTCGCATCGACCACATCCTGGTGAGCCAGGCGCTGGTGCCGGAGGTCAAGGGTTGCGTGATCGATCGCGTGCCGCGCAAGTGGGCCAAGCCGAGCGACCATGCGCCCGTGATCCTCGAGCTTGGATGAGGTAGGCAGGGCGGCGCGCAGAAGATGCCGCCTGATGTTCAAGCCGCCGCGGTCGGCGCACAATGCCGCGCACGATGATGCGCATTGACCACCGCCACCTTCTCCTGTCCACCGTCATGCCGCTGGCCATCGGCCTTGCGGCCTGCACCGCGCTCAAACCTGGCACCGAAGGCGCCGGCTCGGAGGCCGGCCGGGCCGATGAAGTCCCGCCCGCCGCGGAGACCATCAGCTTCCAGACACCGGCGGTCAAGGCCTACCGCAAGGCGGGCGCGAATGCGATCTACAAGAAGTATCCCTCGCGCATCTACCCCGGCAAGATCCCGCCGCTGGTGTACGCGGTGGTGGTCGTCGAGACGCATGTGAACAGCGACGGCACGGTGAAGAAGGTGACCTTCAGCCGCACGCCCTCGCATGCGCCCGAGGTGCCGCCGATGATCGCGCAGCTCGTCATGGATGCGTCGCCGCTGCCGGCGCCGCCCACCGGCGTGGGCGCGCACACCTACATCGACACGTGGCTGTGGGACCGCAGCGGCCGCTTTCAGCTGGACACGCTGACCAAGGGCCAGCGCAGCCGCTGAGCGGCCCTTTCTTCAAGCCTCAATCGGTCGCGTCGCGATCGAGGTGCAGCTCCGCGATCTTGCGGGTGATGGTGTTGCGGCCGATGCCCAGCTTTTGCGCCGCCTCGATCCGGCGGCCCCGGGTATTGGCCAGCGCAGTCAGGATCAGGCGCGACTCGAAGCGGCGCGTGAGCGCATCCCACACGTCATGACGTCCGGCGGCCAGAAGGGCCTGCGCCTCCTGCTCCAGGCCGCTTTCCCATGACGTGGAAGACGACGACGAAGGCAGTGATGGGCTGGCACCGATGGGCGCCGCCACGGGCGCCGCGGCAGACGCCGGCAGCGCAACGCCACCGCCTTCGCGCTCGCCGGCGGTGGGCGCAAGGCCGTGGGCGGCCGGGTCCGTTGCCGGCACCGGTGCTTCGCCGGCACTGCCGATCAGCACTTCCGGCGGCAGGTCCTTGGGCTCGATCAGCTGCGCGGGCGCCATCACCGTGAGCCAATGGCAGATGTTTTCCAGCTGCCGCACGTTGCCGGGGAAGCCGAACGCCGACAGCTGCGCCAGCGCAGCATCGGAAATGCGCTTGGGCTCCACGCCCAGCTGCTTGGCGCTTTGCTGCAGGAAGTGGCGCGTGAGCGCGGGCACGTCTTCGCGCCGTTCGCGCAGCGCCGGCAGGCGCAGGCGGATGACGTTCAGGCGATGGAACAGGTCTTCGCGAAAGCCGCCGACCTTGACGCGCTGCTCCAGGTCCTGGTGGGTGGCGGCGATCACGCGCACATTGGCCTTGACGGCGTTGTGCCCACCCACGCGGTAGAAGTGCCCGTCCGACAGCACGCGCAGCAGGCGCGTCTGCAGGTCGAAGGGCATATCGCCGATTTCGTCGAGGAACAGCGTGCCGCCTTCGGCCTGCTCGAAACGGCCGCGCCGCATGGTCTGCGCGCCGGTGAAGGCGCCGCGCTCATGGCCGAACAGCTCCGACTCCAGCAGGTCCTTCGGAATGGCCGCGGTGTTGATGGCCACGAACGGCCCGCTGGCACGCGGCGAATGCTTGTGCAGCGCACGTGCCACCAGTTCCTTGCCCGAGCCCGATTCGCCGGTGATGAGCACCGTGACATTGCTCTGCGACAGCCGGCCGATGGCACGGAACACGTCCTGCATGGCCGGGGCCTGGCCCAGCATCTCGGGCGCGTCGACCATGCGCTCTTCCGACACTTCCTCCCGCTGGCTCTCGTCCACCGCGCGGCGGATGAGTTCGACGGCGCGCGGCAGGTCGAAGGGCTTGGGCAGGTACTCGAAGGCACCGCCCTGGAAGGCGGACACCGCGCTGTCCAGGTCCGAGTAGGCGGTCATGATGATGACCGGCAGGCCCGGGTGCTTCTGCTTGATCTTCTCCAGCAGGTCCAGCCCTGAGCCGCCAGGCATGCGGATGTCGCTCACCAGGACCTGCGGCCCCTGGCTGTCGTCTTCGGCGGCGGCTTCGAGCGCGGCCAGCACTTCGCGCGTGTTGGTGAAGCTGCGGGTGGGCAGCTCTTCGCGCAGCAGCGCCTTCTCCAGAACGAAGCGGATCGATTGGTCGTCGTCAACTATCCAGATCGGCTTCATTTAGTTCCTTGTTGGCTTGCTGCCAGCACAGGGTCAAGGCAGCGGTATCAATATCTTGAAATCGGTTCGGCCCGGAACGCTGTCGCACTCGATCACACCGTGATGCTGCTGCACGAAAGTCTGTGCCAGTGTCAGTCCAAGCCCGGTTCCACCGTCGCGCCCGGAAACGAGCGGAAGAAAGATCCGGTCCTTGATGGCATCCGGCACACCCGGTCCATTGTCGATGACATGCAATTCCAATGCCAATCGATACCACTGCTTGTTGAAGATCACCTGCCGCGCCACCCGGGTCTTGAAAGTGATCTGCGCGTCGCCGGCGGCGCGGCGCTCGGCCAGGGCCTGCGCCGCGTTGTGCGCGATGTTGAGCGTGGCCTGGATGAGCTGCTCGCGGTCGCCCCGGAACTCCGGAATGGAGGGATCGAAGTCGCGCTCGATCTCCAGGTCGCGCGGAAACTCCGCGAGGATCACCGAGCGCACCCGCTCGATGACCTCATGGATGTTCACGTCGCCCACCACGTGCGGCTTGCGATGCGGCGCCAGCAGGCGGTCGACCAGAGTCTGCAGCCGGTCCGCCTCGTGGATGATGACCTGGGTGTACTCCACCAGGTCGCGCGACTCGACCTCCATCTGCAGCAGCTGGGCGGCGCCGCGGATGCCGCCCAGCGGATTCTTGATCTCGTGGGCCAGGTTGCGGATCAGCTCCTTGTTGGCCTTGGCCTGGTCGAGCAGGCGCTCCTCCCGGTCCTGGCGCACCTGCTGCTCCAGCACCGACATCTCCACGACCAGCTCGCCGGCCTTGTCGGACTGGGCCAGCGTCACCAGCACCGGCAGCAGTTCATGGTTGACCCGGCGCAGGAAGGCTTCGTAGCGCAGGGTGGCGAAGTCGTGGGCGCGGGCGCCCTCGATGGCGGTGCGCAGCACGTTGGGCTCGCTGAAGCAGGCGCCGAACTGCGAGCCTTCCAGCGTGCGGCGCGAAGTGCCCAGCGCGTCTTCGAGGGCGGCGTTGGCGAACAGCACCGAGCCGTCGCTCTTGACCACCGCAATCAGCGTGGCGAGCAGGTCGAAGGCCTGAAAGCGCCGTGCCGGCGCGGAAGGCTTGCCGAATGCCATGTCAGGGCGCCGGCTTGCGGCGGCGAAACGCCAGCGCCATCAGTTCTGCGTGGGCGCCGCCGGCGGCGCCATGCGACCCAACTCGCGGCGAATGCCGGCGATGTCGCTTTCGTTGCGGTCGATCTGCGCCTTCATCTCGGCCACGCGATCGAGGTACTTCTGGTAGTTCCTGGCTTCGCTGCCCTGCTTCTCGGGCTGGCCGTTGTTGTATTCCTTGAGCAGTTCCGTCTGCTTGGACTCGGCCTTGCGCAGCTCCGACTCGAGCACCGCACGTGCATCGTTGTCGCGGGCGCGCTGGTCGGCGCTTTCCACGCGCGGGCTGCCGGCCGGTGAGCGCGCACCGCTGCTGCTGCCACTGCTGGTGTTGTTGGACGCCACGTACGGACGCGACGACTGCACCACCGTGACGTTGCCGCCTTCCATCACCTTGCAGCCGCGCTGCTGCGCGACCGTGGCGTTGTTGGTGTATTCGTTGCCGCAGCGCCAGACCTTGCCGCTTTGCGCATGAACGGGCGCAGCAGCCAGTGCGGCCAGCGAGGCAGCCAGCAGGAGCGTGGAGTGACGTGTCTTCATGATCTTGGGTCGAGCGTACGGCAATCGACGCATTTTGATGCAATTCGGTTCCCGCGCCAGAGGCAATGCCCCCATAAAAAACAAAGGACGGCCGAGGCCGTCCTTCTTTCTTCTTACGAAGATGGCGCGCTGATTACAGCGAGTAGTACATGTCGAACTCGACCGGGTGCGGCGCCATGCGGAAACGCGTGACTTCCTGCATCTTCAGGTCGATGTAGGCATCGATGAAGGCATCGGTGAACACGCCGCCCTTGGTCAGGAACGAACGGCCCTTGTCGAGGTACTCCAGCGCCTGGTCGAGGCTGTGGCACACGGTGGGCACCAGTGCGTCTTCTTCCGGCGGCAGGTGGTACAGGTCCTTGGTGGCGGCTTCGCCCGGGTGGATCTTGTTCTCGATGCCGTCCAGGCCCGCCATCAGCAGGGCCGAGAAGCACAGGTAGGGGTTGGCCAGCGGATCGGGGAAGCGGGCTTCGATGCGGCGTGCCTTGGGGTTGCTCACGAACGGGATGCGGATCGAGGCCGAGCGGTTCTTGGCCGAGTAGGCCAGCTTCACCGGCGCTTCGAAGCCGGGCACCAGGCGCTTGTAGCTGTTGGTGCCGGGGTTGGTGATGGCGTTCAGGGCGCGGGCGTGCTTGATGATGCCGCCGATGTAGTACAGGGCCGTGTCCGACAGGCCGGCATAGCCGTCGCCGGCGAACAGGTTCTTGCCGTCCTTCCAGATCGACTGGTGCACGTGCATGCCCGAGCCGTTGTCGCCCTGGATGGGCTTGGGCATGAAGGTGGCGGTCTTCCCGTAGGCGTGGCAGACGTTCCAGATCACGTACTTGAGCTTTTGCGTCCAGTCGGCACGCTCGACCAGGGTCGAGAACTTGGTGCCGATTTCGTTCTGGCCGGCGCCAGCCACTTCGTGGTGGAACACTTCGACCGGGATGCCCAGCGATTCGAGCACCAGCGAGATCTCGGCACGGATGTCCTGCGTGCTGTCGACCGGGGGAACCGGGAAGTAGCCGCCCTTGACGGTGGGACGGTGGCCGGAGTTGCCGCTTTCGTACTTCTTGCCGGTGTTCCAGGGGGCTTCGTCGACGTCGATTTCGACGAAGGAGCCCGACATGTCGGCCTTCCAGCGCACGTCGTCGAAGATGAAGAATTCAGGTTCCGGACCGAAGAAGGCGGTGTCGCCCAGGCCGGATGCCTTCAGGTAGGCCTCGGCCTTCTTGGCGATGGAGCGGGGGTCGCGGTCGTAGGGCTTGCCGTCGGCCGGCTCCAGCACGTCGCAGGTCAGGTTGAGGGTGGTTTCCTCGAAGAAGGGGTCGATGACGGCCGTGTTCGGATCGGGCATCAGCAGCATGTCGGAGGCTTCGATGCCCTTCCAGCCGGCAATGGACGAACCGTCGAAAGCGTGGCCGGCCGAGAACTTGTCTTCGTCAAAGTGCGACACCGGCACGGTGACGTGCTGCTCCTTGCCGCGGGTGTCGGTGAAACGGAAGTCGACGAACTTGACCTCGTTTTCCTTGACGAGTTTGAGTACATCGGCGACGGTCTTGGCCATCAAATTCTCCTGGTTGGATGGGTGGTGAGGAAACGTTGGGGCAAAGAATGCAGGTTCTGTGCCACTGGATCGGGAGGCTTGCCGGGCGTGTTGCGCAGCGTCATGCACCAATGAAGTGCCATCGAGCCCTTGTTTGGTGCCAACAGACTTAACGCACCAATTCGGGACCCAGCTTCGCTTTAAAGCCGTGCAAACCTTCGAGCAGCAGAGTGTAGGCCGCTTCGATCTGCTGCGGATCACCTTTGACGCCCAGTTCGATGTGCCGGCCGTAAACCGGGTGGTCCACGCTGGGGAGGCTGAACACCTTGATGCCGGCAAAGCGCTCTTCGATGGACAGCATCAGCGGGGTCAGGGTGGCTTCCATGGCGCCGAACACGATGACCGATTTCTCGCTGGTGCCGACCGCCGCAAAAAGGTGCGCATAGCGCTCTTCGAGGACCGATTCGATCATCGGCCAGGCCATCACCGGAAAGCCCGGCACGAAATGCACCTTGTTGACGCTGAAGCCGGGGATCTTGTTGTAGGGGTTGCGGATGATTTCGGCGCCCTGCGGAAACACGCCCATGTTCAGGCGGTGGATGTTGTCGGGCCGGTCGGGCTCGTAGGGCACGCCCTGCTCGCGGGCCGTGTCCTGCATGCGCTCGCGGATCAGCGCCTCGGCCTGCGGGTGCAGCGCCAGCGGCACGCCCAATGCCGCCGCCGCGCATTGGCGGGTGTGATCGTCGGGCGTGGCGCCGATGCCCCCGGTGGAAAACACCACATCGCCCGATGCAAAGGCCCGCACCAGCGCGGCGGTGATGCGCTGCGGGTCGTCGCCCACGTATTCGGCCCAGCTGAGCGCCAGGCCGCGCGCGGCCAGCAGCCCGATCACCTTGGGCATGTGCTTGTCGATGCGCTTGCCCGAGAGGATCTCGTCGCCAATGACGATCAGGCCGAAGCGCTGCGGATTGGATTTGTTCTGTTGATTCATCAGGGGGCTCCCCATTGGGCGGCGGCAGCCGGATCGATCTCGATGGCGGGCAGGCTGCCGGCCGGCGGCTGCGCGGCGGCACGGGCCGCGCGCAGCTGCGCCAGGGCGTCCAGGCAATAGTGGGCGAACCACAGGGCCGAGAAGGCGAACACCAGGGTGTAGATCCAGATGGCCAGCGGCACCAGCACGAAGAAGGCCGCCGCGAACAGCAGCCCCGAGGCCCACACCACGCTGGGCGCGGCGCCCAGCAGGCCGCACAGGATGCCGATGCCGAACAGCGGCCAGCGATGGGCGCGCAGCAGGGTCTTGCGCTCCTCGGCGCTGGCATGCTCGGCCAGCGCATCGAAGCTCATCACCTGGTAGGTCAGCCAGCCCCAGATGAGCGGCGGCAGCACCAGCACCAGGGGCGGCACCAGCCACAGCGGCACGGAAACGATCAGCGCCAGCAAGGCCAGCACCGTCATGCCCAGCGAACGGAACACGCTCAGGATGAAGGATGCGCCCTTTTTTTCCTCCAGCGACGGAAAGCGCCGCTGCCCCACCAGGCGGGTCAGGGCCGGCGCCATCAGGCCCGAGACGATCAGCAGCGACAGCACCACGATCACCGGCGTGGCCGCAAACACCACGGCCAGCGGCGCCAACACCGCCTTCACGTCGCTGGCACCGGCCCGCTCGATCCAGCCCCACAGGCTGGAAAGAATCGGCCAGGCGTCGAGCGCCTCGCGCATCCAGGCCACGGCCGGGTCCCAGTAGAAATAGCCCAGTCCTGCCGCCAGCACCGCCATGAGGATCAGCGGTGCGACCGACAGCACGATCACGCGCGGATGCAGGCAGTAGGCGACGGCTCGCCAGAAGGAGTCGAGAAGAAGACGCATCGGCGCCGAGGATAGCGCGTGCCGTTGCCGGGCTGCGAAAAGTCAGGCCCGGCCTGCCAGGCGCAGCAGGCCCAGCCATTGCTGCGACCAGAAGCCGCGCCCGTAGTCGCGCAGGCGGCCGTGCGCATCGGGCTCGACCTGGTCGCGGATGCCGGTGGGGTCGTAGCGATTCTCGAAGTTGGCAGTGCCGAAGAGCATGTCCCACCACGGCAGCAGCACGCCGAAATTGTGGCCACCCAGGCGAACCGCTTCGCCCTGCCGTCCGCCGGATGCTTCATGGCCCAGCCCGATGCTATGGTGCAGGCGATGGAAGCGAGGGCTCACCCAAAGGCGATTGCCGAAAGCGCCGAAGGACAGCCGCAGATTGGCATGCTGCAGGCTCTCGGACAGCTGCGCGATGGCCACCAGTGCGATGAACTGGCCCGGCGCCACGCCGATGAGCTGGGCCACCAGCACGATGATGCAGTCCCGCAGCGCATCGTCCAGCAGGTGGTTGCGGTTGTCCGACCACATGGTCATCTGCCGCTGCGAATGGTGCAGCGCATGCAGGCTCCACCACCACTGGAAGGTGTGCTGGCCCCGGTGGATCCAGTAATCGAGGAAGTCCAGCACCACCAGGTAGAGCAGGAAGGACACCAGGGGAATGTCGGTCACGCCGGGCCAGATGGCGTCGAGCTGCCAGCCGCTCCAGCCCGCCGTGCGCAGCGGCCCCACGACGCCGTCGAAGAAGGGCTGCAGCGCGAAGAACATGGCCAGGGGGAAGAGCCCCAGGCGGTGCAGCAGCGTGTAGAGAATGTCGGTCCGCACGGCCGCCCGGTCGGTGACCGGGTCGACCGGCCGCCAGCGCTCCAGCGGCCCGATGATGGCCAGCAGGATCGCGACCTGGATCAGGCCGACCAGCAGCCAGCCGGTGGCGTCGAAAGCGTCTTCGAGATAGCCGCTCAAGCCGAGGTGAAACACGGCGGGTTCCACCACCTGTTCGAACAGCCAGCCCTGCACGGCGGAAAACTCGTCGGTCAAGGATTCCAGCAGCATTTTTTCTTCCCCCTACCCTTGGCGCCCCTCAGTGCGTCGTGTGCGCCGCGATCCAGTCCTTGTAGGCCGGGTGCTGGCGCAGGGTCTGGAAGCAGAAGCCTTCCTGCTTCAGGCCCACGATGAGCGGCTCCAGCACCGCCGGCGCCCACGGATCCTGGCGCGACCAGATGCCCAGGTGCGCCATGAGAATGTCGCCGCTGCGGATGTTCTGCAGTGCCTGCAGCAGCAGCTTTTCGTTGCTGTACGTTTCGCTGGGCAGTTCGTCGCCCAGGAAACCGGCCGGCGACCAGCCGACGTGCTCGAAGCCGCACTTGCGCATTTCCGCCAGGAAGCGCGGCGAGGTCTTGCCGCCGGGGGCGCGGAACAGCGGCAGCGGCTTCTTGCCGGTGACGTACTCGAGCCGGTCCGCGGCCTTGGCGATGTCTTCGCAGTACTGGGCCGCCGTCCAGGTGAACTCGCGGTTGGCCAGCCCGCCGGCCGTGGGCCGCACGCGAAAGCGCGGCTCCAGGCCCTTGACGTCGCCGCGCCAGTAGACGTGGTCGTAGGTGTGGGAGGCGAATTCGTGGCCCTCGGCCGCGCGGGCGGCCCACCAGGGCTTCCAGCTGTTGTCCAGGCTGTCGCCGCCGGTGGTGGTGCGTTCGGCGGCGCCGAAGAAGGTCACCTTGACGTCCTGGCGCTTGAGCACCTCGGCGACCAGCGGCGCCACGCCCATGTGGCCGGTGTCGAAGGTCAGGTAGACGGGCTTGGCGCAACTCGCCGTTGCGGGGGCCGGCGCCGCAGCAGGTGCCTGGGCATGCGCCAGCACGGCGCCCAGCCCGAACAGGGCCGCGGCCACAACGATCTTCTTCAGTTTCTTCTTAGCGTCTTGCATGGTCCAGCGTCCAGACGCCGTGCGGCGAGCGGCCCACATTGATCTGCCGGACAACCTCGCGGCTGTTCAGGTCGACCACGCTGAGCTTCTTGGCCCAGCGCGAGGTGACATAGAGGGTCTTGCCGTCGGCCGACACATCCATGCAGTCGGGCCCGCCCGGCACCTTGAAGGTGTCGGCCACCTTCAGGGTGGCGATGTCGATGCGGCTGATGGAATTGGCCACCCGGTTGCTCACCAGCACGCTCTTGCCATCGCCCATGGAGCGAAAGGCATGCGCCCCCTTGCCGGTGGGGATGATGCCCACGGCCTTGGGCACGGGGCCCGCCACGTCGAACACCTGCACGCCATCGCCGCCGGTCAGGCCCACCAGCAGGGTCTTGTCCTGGTGGACGCCGAAGATGTCGGCGGGCATCGGGCCGGTGGGCACGCGCCAGCGGATGAACTGGGTGGCCAGGTCGACGGCGACGAGCTCGTCGCTGTCCTGCATGGTGACGTAGGCGGTGGTGCTCTTGCTGTCGATCCAGATGTGGCTGGGCGTCTTGCCGGTGGGAATGCGCTTGACCAGCTTCACATCCTTGCCGTCCCAGCTGTAGACGTCCACATGGTTGAGGCGGTTGCCGGCGGTGACGAACCACTTCATGTCCGGTGAAAAGCGCAGGTGGTAGGGGTCGATGATGCCCGTCACCACGCGCTGGACCTCGGCCGTGCGGGGGTTGAAGAAGGTGAGCGAGTCGCTGGCGGAGTTGGCCACGATCACCGAGCGCTCGTCCGGCGTGAGGTAGAGGTGGTGCGGCTCCTTGCCGGTGCCGATGCGCTGGGTTTCGCTCCAGCGGATGGGGTCGATGACGCTGACCGAGGCGTCCAGCGAGTTCAGGACGAAGATGGGCGCCGGCGGCTGGTCGGACGGCACGGCGGCCAGGGCGCTGGCGGCGGCTGCAGCGGACAGGAAAAAGGCCGCAAGGCGGCCTTTCAGGTTAGCGGGAAAGCGCACGGGAGGTTCCGAAAAGGATGGCGAGAAGTCTAACGTTCGAGACTTGGCTTCCGATGACGCCGGCACCCGCTTCCCGTGCCTGTTTCTGCGCTATTTGCCAGTACGCAACGCCTGCACTTCGGCCGGCGCCAGCCAGCGCCACTGGCCGGGAGCCAGGTCGGCCGGCAGGGCCAGCTCGCCGATGCGGGAGCGGTGCAGCGCCTCCACCCGGTTGCCCACCGCCGCCAGCATGCGCTTGACCTGGTGGTACTTGCCTTCGGTGAGGGTCAGGCGCAGCGTGTGCTCGCCGGTGGCCTCGCAGGCAGCCGCCCGCACCGGCTTGGGGTCGTCGTCCAGCACCACGCCGGCCAGCAGCTTGCTCACCTGGCCGGCATCCACCGGGTGCTTGGCCGTGACCTCGTACACCTTGGGAACATGGTGCTTGGGCGAGCCCATGCGGTGGATGAACTGGCCGTCGTCGGTGAGCAGCAGCAGGCCGGTGGTGTCCTGGTCCAGCCGGCCGATGGCCTGCACCCCCTGCACCGCGCCCTTGTTGGGGCGCTGGCGCAGGGGCGCGGGCAGCAGCGTGTAGATGCTCGGGTAGGTCGAGGGCTTTTGCGAGCACTCAGTACCGGCCGGCTTGTGCAGCATCACGTAGGCCTTGGCCTGGTAGATCCACGGCGTGCCCTGCACGGTGAAAGCCAGGCCGTCCACCGCCTCGAAGTCGGCGAAGGCGTCGTCCTGCGCCCGGCCCTGCACCGTCACATAGCCCTGCTGGACCAGCCCGGCGCACACGCGCCGGGTGCCGAAGCCCTGCGAATACAGAATCTCCTGAAGCTGCATCGATCAGTAGCCCAGCGCCAGCCCCGTGTTGCGGCGCGGGTCGTTGGCGCCGTAGAAGCGGTTGGCGGCCACCGGCTTGCCGCCCAGCGAAGGCGCGCCCACGATGATGGCCGCCAGGTGGTTGGCCGGCTGCGGCACGCCCAGGTTGTGGCCCATGTCGGTCAGGATCTTGCGGGTGTCGGCCGAGAAGGCGAAGGTCTCGACGTTGGTCACGTCGGGCAGCCACTGCTGGTGGAAGCGCGGAGCGTCCACCGCTTCCTGCACCGTCATGCCGTGGTCGATGGCGTTGATCATGGTCTGCAGCACCGCGGTGATGATGCGGCTGCCGCCCGGCGTGCCCACCACCATCACCGGCTTGCCGTCCTTGGAGACGATGGTCGGGCTCATCGACGACAGCGGGCGCTTGCCCGGCTCGATCTTGTTGGCTTCGCCCTGCACCAGGCCGTACAGGTTGGGCACGCCCACCTTGGCGGTGAAGTCGTCCATCTCGTCGTTGAGCAGCACGCCGGTCTTGGCGGCCGTGACCTTGGCGCCGAACCAGTCGTTGAGCGTGTAGGTGACCGACACCGCATTGCCCCACTTGTCGGCAATGGAGTAGTGGGTCGTGTTGCTGCCTTCGTGCGGCGCCACGCCCGGCTTGATGTCCTTCGAGACGCCGGCTTTCTTCGGATCGATCACGGCGCGGATCTTCTCGGCGTAGCCCTTGTCGAGCAGGCGCTCCATCGGGTTCTTCACGAAGTCGGGATCGCCCAGGTAGCTGTTGCGGTCCACGTAGGCGTGGCGCATGGCTTCGATCATGTAGTGCGCGCTCTGGGCCGAGTTCCAGCCCAGGTCCTTGAGCGGGTAGCCCTCCAGGATGTTGAGCATCTCGCAGATGATCACGCCGCCCGAGCTCGGCGGCGGCGCCGACACCACGCGGTAGCCGCGGTAGTCGCATTCCACCGGCGCCATTTCGCGCGTCTTGTACTGCGCCAGGTCTTCCAAGGTGATGATGCCCTTGCCGGCCTTGCTCGAATCAGCAATGGCCTGGGCCACCCAGCCCTTGTAGAAGCCGTCGGTGCCCTTGGTGCTGACTTCGCGCAGCGTGCGCGCCAGGTCCTTCTGCACCAGGCGGTCGCCCGCCTTGTAGGGCTGGCCCGACTTGTTCAGGAAGATGGCCGCGGTGGCCGGGTCTTCGGCGAAGTCCTTGGTGGCGGTCAGCAGCAGGTCGACGTCGCCCTGTTCCAGCACGAAGCCCTTGTCGGCCAGTTGCACGGACGGCGCGATCAGCTGGGCGCGCTTCATGGTGCCGTACTTCTCGCGCGCGTACTCCATGCCCGAGACGCTGCCCGGCACGCCCACCGCCAGGTGCCCCTTGGTGGACAGTCCCTTGATGACGTTGCCGTCCTTATCGAGGTACATGTCGGCCGTGGCCGCCAGCGGCGCCTTCTCGCGGAAGTCAAGGAAGGTCTTGCGGCCGTCCGCCAGCTGGATGGTCATGAAGCCGCCGCCGCCCAGGTTGCCAGCCGCCGGATACACCACCGCCAGCGCATAGCCCACGGCCACCGCCGCATCCACTGCGTTGCCACCACGCTTGAGTACATCGACGCCCACCTGGCTGGCCAGGTGCTGCGCAGTGACCACCATGCCGTTCTCGGCGGCGACCGGCGCCTTGGAAGCGGCCTGCGCGGCGCCCAGGGCGCCCAGGGCCAGTACAGCGCCCAGCACGGCGCGCAGTCGGGGTTGCATCACTTTCATCATCACTCTCCTGGATGTCGTTCTTGAGGTTGGGAAGTACCGCCCGAATGGAGATCAGGCGGCGGTCAACAAGCCCTTTCGCCTCAAGTCCTTGAGGGCCAGGGCCACCTGTTGTCGGGTGAAGTCGCGCAGCGCCTCGTCGTCGGTGAGGGGCTGGTCGTCCTTGATGAAGCGCAGGCGCTCGGCGCGCGCCTCGTCGGCCAGGAAGTCGGCCAGCGCCTGGTGCGAATGGCCGCCGTCGAGCAAGGGCAGCAGGCAGCGCTCGATCACCGACAGCGGGACCTGCTCGTGCCACTGGTTGCAGGCCTGCGCCTGCGGCCCCGATGCCAGCGCCAGATCGGGCGCGCTGCGCACGCTGGCCAGGGCACGCGGAAATTCCGCCACGTGCACCGCCGCATCCACCGGCGCGCGGCGAATCCGCACCGCGCCCAGGATCAGCAGTTCTTCCAGCATGGCCATCACGAAGGCGTCGACCTGCGCGCGGGGCTCGCCGGTGCGCTCGGCCACCGAGGTGATCAACGCATCGACGCCCACCGAGGCCGGATAGCGCTCGTCCAGCACCAGTGCCACCGCCTTGTGCACGGGCAGACGCAGCGTGACCTTGAGGTTGCGCAGCGCATGGCACGGTTGCTCACGCGCGTCCAGCGTGAGCGCGCCGCCGTCTTCGGCGAAGAAGACGCCGGCATATTCGAGCTGGCGCAGGCGATCGGGGTCGAGCCGGTAGCGGATCTGGCTGGCGCGCTCCTGCCGCACCAGCAGGCTCTGGCGGAAGGACCGGTTGACCAGGAAGTCCAGGTACTGCTCCATCATCACCTGGCTGCCACCGCATTCGCGAAGCAGCGGTGCCCGTACCTGCTCGCCGTAGTTCTGCACGAACATGGTGGCCGGCTCCGCATCGGCGAAATAGGCCAGGCCCGCCTGGTTGGCGCGCGCCACGAACTCCTTGAAATAGCAGGGCGAATTGCACGGCTCGAGGAACTCGTGCATGAGGTAGGAGGGGCTGGCACTGCGCACGACCGGCATCATCTCCTCGAGCGTGGCCTTGAGCACGCTGCCCGGGCGGGCGGACTGGTCCAGGAACTCGAGCATGCCGCGCGCATAGGAAAGCTTCTCGCCGGGCTCGTCGCGCGGCCCGCCGCGCAGGATCATCGCGTCGCGCACGATCTCGCGCGACTTCCAGCCCGGGTGAACGTTGTAGCTGATGTAGGCCACACCCTGGGGCGCCAGGTTGCGCGAGCACACGCGCAGGATGGCCTCCTGCACGGCAGCCGGCACCCAGCTGTAGACGCCGTGGCAGATGATGTAGTCGAACTGGCCGAAGGCCTCGTCGATTGCGGCGATGTCGAACTGGCGCAGCCGCAGGTTCGACAGTCCTGCGCGGTCCACCGCCGCCTGGCCCTGGCGCGTCTGCACCGCGGACAGGTCCACGCCCACCACAGTGGCTTCGGGAAATCGTGCAGCCAGCGGAATCAGGTTGCCGCCGGAGGCGCAGCCGAGTTCCAGCACACGGGCCCTGGCAGGCGGCGGAACATCCAGTCCGAACAGAAAGGCGATCGCCTCCAGGTGCTCTGCCGCCGTCTGCGGAAACGGGTGCGATTCGTAGGGCACCTCGTCGTAGTAGTTGCTGAGCTGGCTGGTGACTGAATCCGGCATGGTGATCTCAGGCGCTGGAGGGGTTCGCAACTATAAGGCGGCCTTTGCTCAGCCTCTTGCCCGCCACAGCAATGCAAGGGCCCCGACGACGACGATCAGTTCCATGAACCACGCGTGAACCCCTGCCGGAATGCGGCGCAGCAAGGCCCGCGCGAGGAAGGCGCCAGGGGCCGTGAACAGGCCGACCAGCAGGCCGAGGACGGCCAGTTCCAGATCGAGTGCGGAGAGCCGGCCGAAGAGCACGACCTTGGCAGCGCCCATGATCACGGAGACGACAGCGTCCGTCGCGACGAGCGCGCTGCCGGACAGTCCGGCGGACATGAGGATGGAGATGAGAAGGACGCCGGCACCGGTCACGCCGCCGTTGACGAAGCCGAAGCCTGCGCCCGCGCCGACTTCCACCGCCGGCGGAAACCGGCGGCGGGACCGGTGAAGAAGGCGGCGAAGCGGCACGCTGGCCAGAAGGAATGAACCCAGCAGCACCGCGACCCACTTCGAACTCAGCAGCGTGTAGCCGTAAGCCCCGGCCAGGCATGCGGGCAAGCCGAGCACGAGGATGCGGCGTGCATGCGCCCACTGAATGTCCTGCCAGAACGCCAGTACGCGGCTGCCGTTGTTCAGAAGCATGGCAACCGCCATCACGGGAACGACGTTGACGACGCCGACCAGCGGAACCAGGAAGACCGGAAGCACAAGGCCCGTTCCGAAGCCGGAGAGTCCTCCCAGCGTCGATGCGGCCAGCGCGACGGCGCAAGCCAGCGCGAGTTGCCAGGGGTTGTCGGCGAGCATCGAGGGGCTCGGACGTTCAGCCGTGGCGTCGGTCAGTCATGGTCCGCCGCGACTTCGTAGAGCATGACCACCTTCACGAGACGCCTCCGATCGGTGCGAGAGAGAGGGGCCATGCTATCCCACGCCGAGTGCCACACGGACCTGGGAGGGGCAGATGAACGGCTCAACCCTGCCGGCAGTAGATGCTCTGGCAAGGTCTAGAGTGGTCTGCAGTCCCCAAGGAGATCTCACTATGAAGCTCAACGCACTCATGGTCCGCTACATCGTGGACGATGTCGACGCGGCCATCGCGTTCTACACGAGGAACCTGAGGTTCGAGGTCACGGCCCAGTCGGGCCCGTACTTCGCGATCCTCTCGCGCGAGAACATGCAACTCGTGCTCAGCCCGCCCAAAGGCCCGGGCGGTGGCTCACAGCCCATGCCCGACGGCAGCAAGCCCGAGCCCGGCGGGTGGAACCGGATCATCGTGCGAACCAGCGACCTCGATGGGGAAGTGAACGCCCTCGAGAAGGCCGGCGTCTCGTTTCGCAACGAGATCGTTTCAGGTCCAGGCGGCCGGCAGATCCTGCTGCAGGATCCGTCAGGAAATCTTGTCGAGTTGTTCGAGCCCGCACCTGACTCGGGATCGTGAGTCGTGCAGCGCAAGGTGTGCGGACCCATGCGCACGCGGTGCTGAAGCAAAGAAAAAATCCCGGCCGCCGAAAGCGGCCGGGATCTTGTGTGCTGGTGGAGCTGGGGGGATTCGAACCCCCGTCCGCAAGCCTTCCTCGCGCAGTTCTACATGTTTAGCGATCTGATTTGGATCTCGCCACCGGCGTCGCGCAGTCGCACGCTACACCGGCCGCCAGTGCCCTATTGTCTTGCCCCGACCCAAGGCACCCGGATCGAAGCCAGCCTATGTGAATAACCTTGCAGCCGGGAGGCGCCGGATTGCTCTAGCGCCCCCTTGCCCAGCCCATAGGCCAACTGTTGCAAGGCTCACTGGTTATTAAGCAGCGAGTGCGAAACGTTCGTCGTTTGCAGTTAGTTTGTTTGAATCTGTTTTACGAGCGCATTCAGCTCGACATGCCCCGCTGCGATTCCGAACCCACGTCGAAACCAATGCAGCCCCAGGAACTGTCTATTTTAGGGCTTGGCGCACTATTTAAAGAGCAGCTCGCCTGAATTTGCCGACGCGATCAGGGTTAAGAGCGCGCCGGGACTGGAAATGCTGGCATCGGCCTGCCACAACTCGGTGTCCGCCCGATCGCCCAGGTAGCCGTAGGTCGCCGCCACGGTGCGCATGCCGGCAGCCCGGCCCGCCATGACGTCGCGCTCGTCATCGCCCACGAAGAAGCAGCGTTCCGGCAGGACGCCTAGACGCCGCGCAGCCTCGAACAAGGGCTCGGGATGGGGCTTGGCGAAGGGCGTGGTGTCGCCGCACACGAGCGCCCCCGAGGTAGCGAACATCGGCATCGCGGCAGTCAGCGGCACGGCGAAACGCACCGACTTGTTGGTCACCACCCCCCAGCGCAGGCCTTGCTGCGACAGTTGGTCGATCAGCTCCACGACCCCGTCGAAGGCCCGCGTGCGTACGGTCATGGCCCGCTCGTAGTTGACGAAGAACTCTTCGCGCAGTTCCGGAAAGTCCGGATGCTCAGGCGTGATACCGAAGGCCACGCCCAGCATGCCCCGCGCGCCCGAGCCGGCCATGGGGCGGTAGCGATCCAAGGGCAGGGATGCCATGCCGCGGTCGGTGCGCATCTTGTCGGCGGCTGCACCCAGGTCGGGCGCGCTGTCGATGAGCGTCCCGTCGAGGTCGAACAGCACCGCATCGAAGGATCGTTCGCTCATGCGCCCACCGCCTGCGGCCGCTGCGTGGCGAACATGTAGTTGACGCTCGTGTTGTCGCTGAGCCAGTAGCGCCGCGTGAGCGGGTTGTATTCCATGCCACGCGTGTGCCGCAGGTCCAGGCCGGCGGCGCGGCAGTACGACGCGAGCTCGCTCGGGCGGATCAGTTTCCTGTATTCATGGGTGCCCTTGGGGAGCATGCCCAGCACGTACTCCGCACCGACGATGGCAAAGAGAAAGGACTTGAAGTTGCGGTGGATGGTCGAGAAGAACACCCAGCCGCCCGGCTTGACCAGTTCGGCGCAGGCCTTGACCACGGACGCCGGCTCCGGCACGTGCTCCAGCATTTCCATGCAGGTGACGACGTCGAAGCTGGCGGGCTGCTCCGCCGCCAGTGCTTCCACGGCCACATGGCGGTACTTGATGTTCTGGGTGCCGGCCTCCAGCGCATGAAGCTGCGCCACCTTCAAGGCCTTGTCGGCCAGGTCGATGCCCAGCACCTGGGCGCCTTTTCGCGCCATGGAATCCGCCAGGATGCCGCCGCCGCAGCCCACGTCGAGGGCGCGCTGGCCGGCCAGCGGCGCCATGCCGTCAATCCATTCCAGGCGCAACGGATTGATTTCGTGCAAAGGCCGAAACTCGCTTTCCATATCCCACCAGCGATGGGCAAGCTCGGAAAATTTCGCCAATTCGGCCGGATCGGCGTTCACGTTATTGCTGCTGCTCATTCTTCGGATTATGAATGGGGGCCCATCGCGGGAAAACAATGAAAAAGCCCCGCACGAGCGGGGCCCCTGAAGCAAAAAACCCCGCCGGAGCGGGGTTAGTTGTAAATCCTTTCGGATTACTTGGTGGCTTGCGTGCCAACCACTTCGATTTCCACGCGACGGTTCTTGGCGCGGCCTTCCTTGGTGCGGTTGTCCGCAACAGGCTGCTTCTCGCCCTTGCCTTCGGTGTAGACGCGGTTGCGTTCGATGCCCTTGCTGACCAGGTAGGACTTGACGGCTTCAGCACGGCGAACCGACAGCTTCTGGTTGTAGGCGTCCGTACCGATCGAGTCGGTGTGGCCCACGGCGATGATCACTTCCAGGTTCACGCCACGGATCTTGTTGACCAGGTCGTCCAGCTTGGCGCGGCCTTCGGGCTTGAGCACAGCCTTGTCGAAGTCGAAGAAGGCGTCAGCAGCGAAGGTCACCTTCGAAGCCACGGGAGCGGGAGGTGCAACCGGAGCGGGTGCGGGAGCCGGAGCGGGAGCAGCGGCGGGAACCAGAGCGCCGTCGCAACCCACAGCAGCCGTTGCGGGCGTCCAGTTCGCATCGCGCCAGCACAGTTCGTTGGTGCCGTTCTTCCAGACCAGTTCGCCCGTACCGTTCTGCCAGTTGTCGATGGCGGGACCGCCGTTCGCGGCGGTGACACGGGTCTGCGCGCCGGCGGCAGTGGCGAGCGCAGCGACTGCAAACATCATCGCCACTTTATTCAGTTTCTTCATGGTTCTCCTCTTGGGGAAAAAGCCGCAGCCGCGCTGCGAAACAAGGACGCTTTAAGTGACCACCACCCAAAACGCTGGAACGATTGTGCCATAGGGTCTTTAGCAAACAGGTCGGATACGGGGGGCCAATCGCCCCTCAAAGGCCGAATACGGCCCCATCTGTTGCTGCGCTGCTACACCTGCGAGGGCGTAAAATTTCGGGTCCTTGCCTGCTGGCCCTCCCCTTCATGACCTCGTTCGCCAAAGAAACTCTACCCATCAGCCTCGAAGAGGAGATGCGCCGCAGCTATCTCGATTACGCGATGAGCGTGATCGTCGGGCGCGCGCTTCCCGACGCCCGCGACGGCCTCAAGCCGGTGCACCGGCGCGTGCTGTACGCCATGCACGAGCTCAACAACGACTGGAACCGCCCCTATAAGAAGTCGGCGCGTATCGTGGGCGACGTCATCGGTAAGTACCACCCGCACGGCGACCAGTCCGTATACGACACGATCGTGCGCATGGCGCAGGATTTCTCCATGCGGCATATGCTGGTTGACGGCCAGGGCAATTTCGGCTCAGTCGACGGCGACAACGCCGCGGCAATGCGCTACACGGAAATCCGCCTGGCGAAGATTGCGCATGAAATGCTGGCCGATATCGACAAGGAAACCGTCGATTTCGGGCCGAATTACGACGGCAGCGAAAAAGAACCGCTGGTATTGCCGAGTCGCCTGCCCAATCTGCTGGTCAATGGCTCGGGCGGTATTGCGGTGGGCATGGCCACCAATATTCCGCCGCACAACCTGGGCGAAGTGGTGGATGCATGCCTGCATTTGCTGGCCAATCCGCAAGCCACCATCGACGAGCTGATGGAAATCGTGCCCGCGCCCGATTTCCCCACCGCCGGCATCATCTACGGCATCAACGGCATCAAGGACGGCTACCGCACCGGCCGCGGCAAGGTGGTCATGCGCGCCAAGGTGCACTTCGAGGACATCGACCGCGGCCAGCGTCAGGCCATCGTGGTCGACGAGCTGCCCTACCAGGTCAACAAGAAGACGCTGCAGGAGCGCATGGCCGAGCTGTGGCGCGAGAAGAAGCTCGAGGGCATCAGCCACATCCAGGACGAATCCGACAAGTCGGGCATGCGCCTGGTGATCGAGCTCAAGCGCGGCGAAGTGCCCGAGGTGGTGCTCAACAACCTGTACAAGCAGACGCAGATGCAGGACACCTTCGGCATCAACATGGTCGCCCTGGTGGACGGCCAGCCGAAGCTGTGCAACCTGAAGGACCTGGTCGAGGTCTTCCTGCAGCACCGCCGCGAAGTGGTCACCCGCCGCACGGTGTTCAACCTGCGCAAGGCGCGCGACCGCGGCCATGTGCTGGAGGGCCTGGCGGTGGCGCTGGCCAACATCGACGACTTCATCGCGATCATCCGCAACGCCCCCACCCCGCCAGTGGCCAAGGCCGAGCTGATGGCCCGCAGCTGGGACAGCAAGCTGGTGCGCGAGATGCTCACCCGCAGCCGGGCCGACGGCGGCACCATCAATGCCGACGACTACCGCCCCGAAGGCCTGGAAAAGGAGTTCGGCATGGGCGGCGACGGCCTGTACCGCCTTTCGGACACCCAGGCCCAGGAAATCCTGCAGATGCGCCTGCAGCGCCTCACGGGCCTGGAGCAGGACAAGATCGTGGCCGAGTACAAGGAAGTCATGGCGGAGATCGAGGACCTGCTCGACATCCTGGCCAAGCCCGCGCGCGTGTCCATCATCATCGGCGAGGAACTCACCGCGGTGAAGCAGGAGTTCGGCAACACCAAGCTGGGCGCGCGCCGCAGCCAGATCGAGCACAGCGCCTACGACCTGTCCACCGAAGACCTGATCACGCCCACCGACATGGTGGTGACGCTCTCGCACAGCGGCTACATCAAGAGCCAGCCGCTGGGCGAATACCGCGCGCAAAAGCGCGGCGGGCGCGGCAAGCAGGCCACGGCCACGAAGGAAGACGACTGGATCGACCAGCTCTTCATCGCCAACACGCACGACTACATCCTGTGCTTCTCCAACCGCGGGCGCCTGTACTGGCTCAAGGTGTGGGAAGTGCCGGCCGGCTCGCGCGGCTCGCGCGGGCGCCCCATCGTCAACATGTTCCCGCTGCAGGAAGGCGAGAAGATCAACGTGGTGCTGCCGCTCACGGGCGACAAGCGCACCTTCCCGGCCGACCAGTTCGTCTTCATGGCGACCTCGATGGGCACGGTGAAGAAGACGGCGCTGGACGAATTCAGCAACCCGCGCAAGGCCGGCATCATTGCCGTGGACCTGGACGACGGCGACTTCCTCATCGGCGCGGCGCTCACCGACGGCAAGCACGACGTGATGCTGTTCTCGGACGGCGGCAAGGCCGTGCGCTTCGACGAGAACGACGTGCGGCCCATGGGCCGCAACGCGCGAGGCGTGAAGGGCATGACGCTGGAGGAAAGCCAGCGCGTGATCGCCATGCTGGTGGCCGAGGACGAGCAGCAGAGCGTGCTCACGGCCACCGAAAACGGATTCGGAAAACGTACAAATATTACCGAGTACACCCGTCATGGCCGCGGAACCAAGGGCATGATTGCGATTCAGCAGAGTGAGCGCAACGGCAAGGTCGTTGCCGCCACCCTGGTGCACGCGGACGACGAGATCATGCTGATCACCGACAAGGGCGTGCTCGTGCGTACACGCGTCGCGGAAATCCGCGAACTCGGACGAGCCACCCAAGGTGTGACGCTGATCGGCCTGGACGAAGGCTCCAAGCTCAGTGGTCTGCAACGCATCGTCGAGAACGACGCCAACGGCGACACCGAAACGGGTGCCGACGACACTTCAACTTCTACGGAGAACCCTCAGTGAACAAGATCAAACTTGCCGTGCTGGCTGCTGCCCTCACCGCTTCTTCCTTCAGCTGGGCACAGGACGGCAAGGCCGCGCTGATCAAGCAGTTCCTCGACCTGCAAAAGCCCGGCATCGAGGCGCTGTCGCGCGCCCTGGTGCAGCAGGCAAGCGACCCGATCGCTCAGGCAGGCTCCGGCTATCTGCAAACGCAGGTTCCCGCCGAGAAGCGTGAAGCCGCCGCCAAGGCCGCCGATGCCGAACTGAAGAAGTACTTCGACGAGTCCTACCCGATCGTGCGCGACAAGGCCCTGCAGGCTGCGCCCACCACGCTGGGCCCGATCCTGGAGCAGAACTTCTCCGAAGAAGAACTCAAGCAGCTGGTCGCCTGGATCAGCTCGCCCCTGGCCAAGAAGTACCAGGACCTGAACCCGCAGATGCAGACCGCCCTGACCAAGAAGGTGGTCGAGGACACCCGCGCCACCATCGAGCCCAAGATCCGCGCGCTGGACACCAGCGTGGCCAAGGCCCTGGGCGCCCCCACCGACGGCGGCAAGGCCCCGGCCAAGGCGCCGGCGAAGAAGTGAGCGCGGCCAAGGGCCCGCGCCCCTACAACTTCTCGGCAGGGCCGGCGGCCATGCCGGAGGCGGTGCTCGAGCGCGCCGCCGCCGAAATGCTCGACTGGCAGGGCAGCGGCATGGGCGTGATGGAAATGAGCCATCGCGGCAAGGAGTTCGGCGCCATCCTGGCCCGGGCCGAGGCCGACCTGCGCACGCTGCTGGCCATTCCGCAGCACTTTCACGTGCTGTTCATGCAGGGCGGCGGACTGGGCGAGAACGCCATCGTTCCGCTCAACCTGTCGCGCGGCAAGACCGTCGACTTCGTGGTCACCGGCTCCTGGAGCCAGAAGTCGGCCAAGGAAGCGCAGCGCTACTGCACCGCGCATGTGGCGGCCAGCAACGCCGACAACGGCCACACGCAGCTGCCCGATCCGGCCGGCTGGCAGCTGAGCGACGGTGCCTCGTACGTGCATCTTTGCTCCAACGAGACCATCCACGGCGTCGAATTCCAGCAGTTGCCCGACCTGGCCGCGCTGGGCAGTTCGGCACCGCTGGTCATCGACTTCTCGTCGCACGTGGCCTCGCGCAGCGTCGACTGGCGCCGTGTCGGCCTGGCTTTTGGCGGTGCCCAGAAGAACATCGGCCCCGCGGGCCTCACGATCGTGGTGGTGCGCGACGACCTGCTGGGCCATGCCCTGGAGATCTGCCCGAGCGCGTTCAACTACCGCACCGTGGCCGACAACCAGTCCATGTACAACACCCCGCCCACCTGGGGCATCTACATGGCCGGTCTCACCTTCCAGTGGCTGCTCGAGCAGACGGAAGGCGAGCTCACCGGCGTGGCCGCCATGGAGGCGCGCAACGTCGCCAAGGCGAAGCTGCTGTACGACTTCATCGACGGCTCGGCCTTCTATTCGAACAAGGTGGCGACAGCGTGCCGTTCGCGCATGAACGTGCCCTTCTTCCTGGCCGATGACGGCCGCAACGAGGCTTTCCTGGCGGGCGCACGTGAAGCCGGGCTGCTGCAGCTCAAGGGCCACAAGTCCGTGGGCGGCATGCGCGCGAGCATCTACAACGCCATGCCGCTGGCCGGCGTGCAAGCGCTTGTGGGGTACATGCGAGAATTCGAGCGACTCCACGCTTGAATCGCATGACCTCCCCCGCCGCGCCTACCCCTCCTTCCGACCCTTCCTCCAGCCTGGCCGATCTGCGCGTGCAGATCGACTCGCTGGACCAGCAGCTGCTCACGCTGCTGAACCAGCGCGCGCACGTCGCCGAACAGGTGGGCGAAGTCAAGAAACGCGAAGGCACGCCCTACTTCCGCCCGGACCGGGTGGCGCAGGTCATCGAGAAGATGACCAGGAGCAACCAGGGCCCGCTCAAGGGCTCCCATGTCGCGGCCATCTGGCGCGAGATCATGTCGGCCTGCCTGGCCCTCGAATCGCCCCAGCGCGTGGCGGTGCTCGGCCCCGAAGGCACCTTCTGCGAACAGGCGGCCATCGAGTACTTCGGCGGCGCGGCCGACCTCATCTATTGCGCCAGCTTCGACGAGGTGTTCCATGCCACCACCAGCGGCAGCGCCCAGTACGGCGTGGTGGGCGTCGAGAACTCCAACGAAGGCGTGGTCACGCGCTCGCTCGACATGTTCCTGCACTCGCCGACCCACGTGGTGGGCGAGGTCAGCCTGCTGATCCGGCACAACCTGCTGCGCAAGGAGAACTCGCTGGAAGGCATCGAGGCCGTGCTGGCGCACCCCCAGGCCCTGGCGCAGTGCCAGGCCTGGCTGGCCAAGCACCTGCCCCATGCGGAACGGCGCGCCGTCTCCAGCAATGCCGAAGGTGCGCGGCTGGCCGCCACCAACCCCGCCTGGGCGGGCCTGGCCAGCGAACGCGCGGCCACCCAGTACGGCCTGCACATCGTGGCGCACGCCATCCAGGACGATGCGTACAACCGCACCCGCTTCTCCATCATCACGCTGCCGAGCACGCTGGCCATGCCGCCGGCCTCGGGCCACGACTGCACCAGCCTGGTGGTGTCGGTGCCCAACAAGCCCGGCGCGGTGCACGACCTGCTGGTGCCGCTGAAGACGAACAACGTCTCCATGACGCGCTTCGAGTCGCGCCCGGCACGCACGGGCCAGTGGGAGTACTACTTCTACATCGACCTCGACGGCCACCCGTCGCAGCCCCATGTGGCTGCCGCGCTGGCCGAACTGAAGCAGCTCTGCGCCTTCTACAAGGTCCTGGGCGCCTATCCGGTCAAGGCTTGAAGGCGACAGCGCAATGTTCGAGCAACTGGGACTGATCGGCTGCGGCCTGATGGGCGGCTCGTTCGCCCTGGCGCTCAAGCGCGCCGGGCTGGTCAAGCGCGTGGTGGGCTACAGCAAGTCGCCCTCCACCACCGAACGGGCCAAGCAGCTGGGGGTGATCGACGTGGCCGCGCCCTCGGCGCTGATGGCGGTGTCGGGCGCCGACCTGGTGCTGCTGGCGGTGCCGGTGGCCGCGACCGAAGCCACCTTCAGGGCCATCCGCCACGGCATCGGCGCCGAGACGCTGGTAATGGACGTGGGATCGACCAAGAGCGACGTCATCGAGGCCGCGCAGCAAAGCCTGGAAGGCAAGCTGAAATGCTTCGTGCCAGCGCATCCCATCGCTGGCAAGGAAGTGGCGGGCATCGAGCATGCCGAGGCCGATCTCTTCATTGGCCGCCAAGTGGTGCTCACGCCCATCAAGGCCACCCTGCGCTCCAACGTGCAGCGCGCCGCGCAAGTCTGGACCAGCGTCGGCGCCCACGTGAGCCAGATGACGCACCAGGCGCACGACAGCGCCTTTGCCGCCGTGAGCCATCTGCCGCACCTGCTGGCCTTCGCCTTCATGAACGGCATTGCCTCCCAGCCGGAGGGCGACACCTTCCTCGAACTGGCTGGCCCCGGGTTCCGCGACTTCACCCGGATCGCCGCCGGCGAGCCCACGCTGTGGCGCGACGTGCTGCTGGCCAACCGCGAGCAGGTGCTGCGCCAGTCGCAGTTCTTCCGTCAGGCGCTGGACGAACTCGAGACCATGATGCGCACCGACAACGTCACCGACCTGGAGCAGGCCATCACCGCGGCCAGCCAGGTGCGCGGCGAGTGGCGCCTGGGCAGCAGCACCGAATCGCCCGACGCTTGAACGAAGAATCCCCACGAAGGCGCTGAACGAAGCCCTCGCCTTCACGAGGCACTCCCTCCATGTACGACATCGCTTTCCTCGACCTTCCCGCGCTGCGCGCCGCCGGCGGAACCGTGCAGTTGCCCGGCTCCAAGAGCATCTCCAACCGCGTGCTGCTGCTGGCGGCCCTGGCGCAAGGCACGACCGAGGTGCACGACCTCCTGGATTCGGACGACACCCGCGTGATGCTGGCCGCGCTCGCGCAGCTGGGCTGCGGCGTCGAGCAGCGTTCGGGCATCACCCGCATCACCGGCCTGGGCGGGCAGCTGAAGGAAGGCGCCCGGCAGGCCGAGCTGTTCCTCGGCAATGCGGGCACCGCCATGCGTCCGCTCACCGCGGCCCTCGCCCTGCTGGGCGGCGAATTCAAGCTCAGCGGCGTGCCGCGCATGCACGAGCGGCCCATCGGCGACCTGGTCGACGCGCTCATCGGCCTGGGCTGCCGCATCGACTACCTGGGCAACCCCGGTTTTCCGCCGCTGCAGATCCACCCCGTGCCGCTGGACGAGCTGAACCTGTCGCAGCCGATCCGGGTGCGGGGCGACGTGTCCAGCCAGTTCCTCACCGCGCTGCTGCTGGCCCTGCCGCTGGCGTCTGTGGCCCCCACGCTCCCCGCTTCGCGTGGTTCGCCGCCCCCCGAGGGGGCTGCCCCGCCTTGGGGCGGCCCGGCGGCGGGGCGCACGATCACCATCGACGTAATCGGGGAGCTGATCTCCAAGCCCTACATCGAAATCACGCTCAACCTGCTGGCGCGCTTCGGCATCCAGGTGCGGCGCGACGGGTGGAGCCGCTTCGTGATCCCGGCCGGCAGCCAGTACCGCACGCCGGGCAGCATCCACATCGAGTCGGATGCCTCTTCGGCCAGCTACTTCATCGCGCTGGGTGCCATTGCCGCGCCGGTTGCGGCGCCGGTCGCCGGGCAGGACGGCATCCGCATCGAGGGCGTGGGGGCCGACTCCATCCAGGGCGACATCCGCTTCGTCGAGGCCGCGCGGAGCATGGGCGCCCAGGTCGACAGCGGCCCCAACTGGCTGCGCATCTCGCGCGGCGCCTGGCCACTGAAGGCCATCGACCTGGACGCCAACCACATTCCGGACGCCGCGATGACGCTGGCCGTGATGGCGCTCTACGCCGACGGCCCCAGCGTCCTGCGCAACATCGCCAGCTGGCGCGTGAAGGAAACCGACCGCATCGACGCCATGGCCAACGAGCTGCGCAAGCTCGGCGCGCAGGTGGAGACGGGCACCGACTTCATCCGCATCCAGCCGCTGGCCGCGGGCCAATGGCGGGCAGCGAGCATTCACACCTACGACGACCACCGCGTGGCCATGTGCTTCTCGCTGGCGGCCTTCAACCCCGACCGCCTGCCGGTGCGCATCCTCGACCCCAAGTGCGTGGCCAAGACCTTCCCCGACTACTTCGAGACCCTGTTCTCGGTGAGCGAGCCGGTGACCGTGCCCGTGATCTGCATCGACGGCCCGACGGCCTCGGGCAAGGGCACCCTGGCGCTCGAGGTGGCCAACGAACTGGGCTACCACTACCTGGATTCGGGTGCGCTGTACCGCGTCACCGGCCTGGCCATGAGCCGTGCCGGCCTGGCGGCCACGCCGGCCGACGAGCCGCGCATCGCCGAGATCGCGCGCAGCCTGCCCCTGGACTTTTCCACCGGCCGGGTGATGCTGGGCGACGAGGACGTGACCGAAGCCATCCGCACCGAAGCCGCCGGCATGGATGCCTCGCGCGTGTCCGCCCTGCCCGCCGTGCGCCAGGCCCTGGTCGACCTGCAAAAGCGCCTGCGCCGCCTGCCGGGGCTGGTGGCGGACGGCCGGGACATGGGCACCGTCATCTTCCCAGACGCGCAACTCAAGGTCTTCCTGACCGCCAGCGCCAGCCACCGGGCCGAGCGGCGGTATAAGCAATTGATTTCAAAGGGAATTTCCGTTACACTCGACAGTCTTCGCCAGGATCTGGAGGCGCGTGATGCCCGGGACACCTCCCGCAGCACCGCCCCTCTCAAGCCGGCGCAGGATGCTCGCCTCCTGGACAACTCCGATCAAACGGTTTCTCAATCGGTCGATCAGGTGCTGGACTGGTGGCAGCAAGTGCAGCCTTTCGGGGCGGCATCGGCACCCAGGCATTGAACAGCCGGGCCGCCGAGCCATCTTGAGAAGCTGGCCCTCGGTCACCCACTGAGGGCCTACCGTCCATCGGGTCCCCACCGCGCGCCAGCGCATCGGCCCAGATGGGTTGTTCAACCAACCGGGCTCACGCCCAAACCGCCGTCTCCAGCCATAAAAACAGTCGCCGCAATTTCGCACTTGCGACTGGAAACCTGCCTGACGGAAGGAACCTCAATGTCTGAATCTTTTGCCGCCCTATTCGAAGAATCCCTGAAGCGCTCCGAAATGCGCTCCGGCGAAGTCATCACCGCCGAAGTCGTGCGCGTGGAACACAACCACGTCGTGGTCAACGCAGGCCTCAAGTCCGAAGCCTACGTGCCGATCGAAGAATTCAAGAACGACAAGGGTGAACTCGAAGTCCAGGCCGGCGATTTCGTTTCCGTGGCCATCGGCTCGGTCGAAAACGGCTACGGCGACACCATCCTGTCGCGCGACACCGCCAAGCGCCTCGCTTCGTGGATGAGCCTGGAAAAGGCTCTGGAATCCGGCGAGTTCGTCACCGGCACCACCTCCGGCAAGGTCAAGGGCGGCCTCACGGTGCTCGTCAACGGCATCCGCGCCTTCCTGCCGGGTTCGCTGATCGACACCCGTCCGATCAAGGACCTGACGCCCTTCGAGAACAAGACCCTCGAATTCAAGGTCATCAAGCTCGACCGCAAGCGCAACAATGTCGTGCTGTCGCGCCGTGCCGTGGTGGAAGCCAGCATGGGCGAAGAGCGCGCCAAGCTGATGGAAACGCTGAAGGAAGGCGCCGTGGTTCGCGGCGTCGTCAAGAACATCACCGAATACGGTGCGTTCGTCGACCTCGGCGGCATCGACGGCCTGCTGCACATCACCGACATGGCCTGGCGCCGTGTCCGCCACCCGAGCGAAGTCGTTCAGGCCGGTCAGGAAATCACTGCCAAGATCCTCAAGTTCGACACCGAGAAGAACCGCGTGTCGCTGGGTCTCAAGCAGATGGGCGACGACCCGTGGATGGGCGTTTCGCGCCGCTACCCGCAAGGCACCCGCCTGTTCGGCAAGGTCACGAACATTGCCGACTACGGCGCGTTCGTCGAGCTCGAGCCGGGCATCGAAGGCCTGGTGCACGTCTCCGAAATGGACTGGACCAACAAGAACATCGCCCCGAACAAGATCGTTTCGCTGGGCGACGAAGTCGAAGTCATGGTCCTGGAAATCGACGAAGACAAGCGCCGCATCAGCCTGGGCATGAAGCAGTGCAAGGCCAACCCGTGGCAAGAGTTCGCGCAAAACACCAAGCGCGGCGACCGCGTCAAGGGCCCGATCAAGTCGATCACCGACTTCGGCGTGTTCGTGGGCCTGGCTGCCGGCATCGACGGCCTGGTGCACCTGTCCGACCTCTCGTGGAACGAGCCCGGCGAAACCGCCGTGCGCAACTACAAGAAGGGCCAGGAAGTCGAAGCGATCGTGCTGGCCGTCGACGTCGACCGCGAGCGCATCAGCCTGGGCATCAAGCAGCTGGACAGCGACCCCTTCACCACCTTCACCTCGGTGAACGACAAGGGCCAGGTCGTGACCGGCAAGGTCAAGACCGTGGACGCCCGCGGCGCTGAGATCGACCTGGGCAACGACATCGTCGGCTACCTGCGCGCTTCGGAAATCTCCCGCGACCGCGTGGAAGACGCCCGCAACGTGCTCAAGGAAGGCGACGAAGTGACGGCCGTGGTGGTCAACGTGGATCGCAAGACCCGCAACATCCAGCTGTCGGTCAAGCAGAAGGACATGGTCGACGAGCAAGGCGCCATGGCCAGCCTGGCCCAGCAGTCGGCTCGCGAAAACGCCGGCACCACCAGCCTGGGCGCCCTGCTGCGCGCCAAGCTGGACAACAACGGCGACAAGTAAGCCGCTGCCAGGGGGACAGGGTCGGCCCGAAAGGGCTCCCTGTCCTTTTTTTATTTATAGTCGCCCGACATGACCCGTTCCGATCTCGTAGAAGAACTCGCCGCACGCTTCGCGCAGCTCACCCATCGCGACGCGGAGTCGGCCGTCAAGACCATCCTCGACGCCATGAGCGACGCGCTGGTCCGTGGCAATCGCATCGAGATCCGTGGCTTCGGCAGCTTTTCGGTCAGCCGCAGGCCGCCGCGCATCGGGCGCAATCCCCGCTCGGGCGAAAGCGTGGCCGTGCCGGAAAAGCGCGTTCCCCACTTCAAGCCGGGCAAGGCCCTGCGCGAAGCGGTGGACGAGCGCAGCGCCCAACTGGGCGGCGAGCCGCCGGCCCGCAAGGGTGAATGAGCCTTCGCGCTCGTAGAATCTTTCCGGTCACCGGAAAGCGCCCATGAAATACCTGCTGTGGCTGCTCAAGGCAGCCATTTTTTTTACCCTCTTCGCTTTCGCGCTGAACAACCAGCACGATGCGACCGTCAACTTCTTCTTCGGCACCTACTGGCGCGCGCCGCTGGTGCTGGTGGTGCTGGTCGCCTTCGCGGGCGGCATGGTGGTGGGCGCCCTGGGCATGCTGCCCGGCTGGTGGCGGCATCGCAGCAATGCGGCCAGGCCGGCAGCGCCGCCGGCCATCGTCCAGTCCGCTGCGCCGGCCGGCAACGCCAGCGTGGCCTCCGACAACCTCATCAACAACAACAACAGCAGCGGCACCGACCTGACGGTGGCGCGCCATCATGGACTTTGATCTCAGCTGGCTCCTGCTGGGGCTGCCCCTGGCTTTCGTGCTGGGCTGGCTGGCCTCGCGCTTCGACCTGCGCCAGCTGCGGCTGGAAAACCGCCAGGCGCCCAAGGCGTATTTCCGCGGCCTGAACTTCCTGCTCAACGAGCAGCAGGACCAGGCCATCGATGCCTTCATCGAGGCGGTGCAGAACGACCCCGACACGCAGGAGCTGCACTTCGCGCTGGGCAACCTGTTTCGCCGCCGCGGCGAATACCAGCGCGCCGTGCGCGTGCATGAGCACCTGCTGTCGCGCGGCGACCTGAGCCGCGCCGACCGCGACCGCGCGCAGCATGCGCTGGCGCAGGACTTCCTGCGCGCCGGCCTGCTGGACCGCGCCGAGGCCGCCCTGCAAAAGCTAGAAGGCACCCATTACGAGAACGAGGCGCGGCTGGCGCTGCTGGCCATCTACGAGCGCTCGCGCGAATGGACGCAGGCCGCGGAGGTGGCCCGCAAGCTCGACGAGTCCGATCAGGCCAGCTACAGCACGCGCCGCGCGCACTACCTGTGCGAGCAGGCGGCCGAGCATGTGGCGCGCGGCGAGTTCGATGAAGCCGGGCGGCTGCTTCGGCAGGCCACCGAGATTGCGCCCACGGCGCCGCGCCCTGCCATTGATACGGCCGCGCTGCAGTTGCGCAACGGCGAAGCAGGCAAGGCCTTCGACACCCTCGTCGCACTTTCCGATACTGCGCCGCTGGCGCTGCCGCTCTACGCCTCGCTGCTGCAGCAGGCAGGCGCTGCAGCGCAGCGCTCGGGCGAGGCGCTCGCACTGCTGCAGCGCCGCTACGCCGCGGCGCCGTCCATCGACGTGGTGGACGCCATCGTGGCGCTGGGCGGAACCACGCTGACCGATACCGGGGCAGGCACCGGCGACGGCGAAGCCGCGGTCACTCCGCGCGACAGCTATGTGGCCCACCTGCAGCACCAGCCGTCGCTGGCGGCGGCAAGCCGCTGGCTGGCCGGCGAACGCTTCGAGCGCGAAGCCCTGCACCCACCCGTGCAGCGCGCGCTCGACCAGGCGGTGCGTCCCCTGATGCGCTATCGCTGCGCGGCCTGCGGCTTCGAGGCGCACCAGTACTTCTGGCATTGCCCCGGCTGCCAGGCCTGGGACAGTTATCCGCCGCGCCGGGTCGAAGAACTCTGAGCGGCGCGCGCGCCTCTTTCTCCTTCGTGAATATTCCCGGGCGGGGACCAGGGTGCACGCTGTCAACGCCGCGCCCCGCGATACCGTTTGAAAACTGCCGGTCGCATCCTGTGACCGGTGGAACAACGCAATGTTGCTTCCATTCAAGAAGATATCAGGGAGAAATCAATGTTGAAGAAACTTCTGGCCGGCCTGGCCATGCTGGCTGCCGCCTCGGCCTTCGCCGCCGTCGACGCCAACAAGGCCACCCCCGCCGAACTCGATGGCCTCAAGGGCGTGGGCCCGGCCATGTCGCAGCGCATCGTCGATGCCCGCAAGCAGGGTGAGTTCAAGAACTGGGACGACTTCATGGCCCGCGTGAAGGGCGTGAAGGAGAAGACGGCCGAGAAGCTCTCGGGCGAAGGCCTGACGGTCAATGGCCAGCCGTACAAGGCCGCAGCCGCTGCACCAGCTGCACCGGCCAAGCCGGCCCAGCCCGCCGCAGCATCAGCCAAGGGCAGCACCAAGCCGTAAACCTTTTGCTCCGGTACATGCCAACGGGCCGCGTCATGCGGCCCGTTGGCGTTGGGCGCGCGCCGCGCCCACGGGAATGCCCCACTTCTTGGCCCACAACTTGCACGTAAGCTCGCTTCTTCATTTTTTCCGCCTTGTCTGTTGGAGAACACATGAACTACAAGCTTCGCGCCGCACTCGCCGGCATCGGCATGAGCCTCGGCCTCGGCACCAGCGCCCTGGCACAGACCAAGTGGGACCTGCCCACCGCCTACCCGGCCACCAACTACCACACCGAAAACATCGCGCAGTTCGCCAAGGACGTGGACGCGGCCACGGGCGGCAAGCTCAAGATCACGGTGCATGCCAACGCGTCGCTGTTCAAGGCCACCGAGATCAAGCGCGCGGTGCAGAGCAGCCAGGCCCAGGCCGGCGAGATCCTGCTGGCCAACTTCGCCAACGAGAATCCCATCTACGCGCTGGACGGCGTGCCCTTCCTGGCCACCACCTATGCGGAGGCGAAGAAGCTCTACGAGGTCTCCAAGCCGGCCATGGACAAGCTGCTGGCCGCCCAGGGCATCAAGGTGCTCTTCATGGTGCCGTGGGCGCCGCAGGGCATCTACGTGAAGAAGGAGATCGGCTCGGTGGCCGACCTGCGCGGCATCAAGTGGCGCGCCTACAGCCCCGCCACGGCCAAGATCGCCGAACTCATCGGCGCGCAGCCGGTCCAGATCCAGCAGGCCGAACTGGCCCAGGCCATGGCCACCGGCGTGATCGAGAGCTACATGAGCTCGGGCTCCACCGGCTACGACACCAAGACCTACGAGCACATCAAGAACTTCTACGACACGCAGGCCTGGATCCCGAAGAACGCAGTGCTGGTGAACGTCAAGGCCTTCGACGCGCTCGACCCCACCACCAAGGCCGCGGTGACCAAGGCTGCGGCCGATGCGCAAGCGCGCGGCTGGAAGGTGGCGCAGGAAAAGAACGACGAATACAAGCGCCTCTTGTCCGAGCGCGGCATGAAGATCCACAAGCCCTCGCCCAAGCTCGACGCCGACATGCGCCAGGTGGGCGGCATCATGCAGGCCGACTGGCTCAAGGCTGCGGGTTCGGACGGTCAGGCGATCGTCGACGCGTACAAGAAGAAGTGATGACGCGGAAGGCCTGACCCGTGCGCCGACTGCTCGACGGCCTCTACAACGGTGCAGGCGCCCTGGGCGCCTTCTGCGTGTTCCTCATCTTCGTGCTGATGATCGTCGCCGGCGTGGGCCGGCAGATGAACTGGCACGTCAGCGGACTGAACGACGCGGTGGCCTGGCTGTGCGCGGCCGCCGCCTTCCTCGCCATGGCGCATGCCTTCCGGCATGGCGACTTCGTGCGGGTCACGCTGCTGCTGGACGCTGTCCCGTCCAAGGTGCGGCGCGCGCTCGACGCCATCTGCCTGCTGATCGCGGCGGTGTCGGTGGCCTACCTCACGTACTGGGCCACCAGCTTCACCTGGGAGAGCTACGCCTTCGCCGAGATGGCCACGGGCCTGCTGGTCATCCCGATCTGGATTCCGCAATCGAGCTTCGTCATCGGCTGCTGGCTGCTGCTCATTGCCATGATCGACGAACTGGTGGGCGTGGTGCGCGGCGAAAAGCCCAGCTACCAGCGCGCAGTGGAAGAGCGGCACGCGGCCGGCGATTTCTCTTCCGACATCTAAGAACAACAAGAAAGCCAAGACGTGCTTGAAACCCTACTCATGGGCGCGCTGCTGCTCGCCATCATGCTGGTGCTGCTGGCCGGCGGCGTATGGATCGCGATGACGCTGGCCATCGTCGGCTGGGTCGGCCAGGCCTTCTTCACCAGCACGCTGCCCGGCAAGAACCTCTTCTCGGCCTTCTGGGAAAGCAACGCCAGCTGGGAACTGGCCGCCCTGCCCCTGTTCATCTGGATGGGCGAGATCCTGTTTCGCACGCGCCTGTCCGAAGAGATGTTCGAAGGCCTGCGCCCCTGGCTCAACCGGGTGCCCGGACGGCTGATGCACACCACCATCCTGGGTTGCGGCGTGTTCGGCTCGGTGTCGGGCTCCTCGGCGGCCACCTGCGCCACCATTGCCAAGGTGGCGCTGCCCGAGCTCAAGCGGCGCGGCTACAACGAGAAGCTGGCCATCGGCTCGCTGGCCACGGCCGGCACGCTGGGCATCCTCATTCCGCCGTCGATCACCATGGTGGTGTACGCCGTGGCCGCCGATGCTTCCATCATCCGCATCTTCCTGGCCGGCTTCCTGCCGGGCCTGCTGCTGATGCTGCTGTTTTCCGGCTACATCGGCTGGTGGAGCCTGCGCCACCCCGACCAGGTGCCGCCGGCCGATCCGCCCACCGGCTTCATTCAGAAGCTCAAGCTCTCGGGCAATCTGATTCCCTGCGCGCTGCTGATCGTCTTCATCGTGTGGGTGCTGGTGGCCGGCTGGGCCACCGCCACCGAGTGCGCGGCCTTCGGCGTACTGGGCTCGCTGGCCATCGCGGCGTGGGGCAAGAGCCTGACCTGGCAGAACTTCAAGGATGCCCTGATGGGCGCCACCCGCACCAGCTGCATGATCATGTTCATCCTGGCCGGCGCCGCGTTCCTGACCAAGACCATGGCCTTCACCGGTATTCCGCGCGAATTGGCCGAATGGGTGGACAGCATGCACCTGTCGCCCTACGCGCTCATCAGCGCACTGGTGGTGGTGTACCTGGTGCTGGGCACGGCGCTCGATGGCATCTCGATGATCGTGCTCACCAGCGCCGTGGTCCTGCCGATGGTGCAGAAGGCCGGCTTCGACCTGGTGTGGTTCGGCATCTTCGTGGTGCTGCTGGTGGAAATCGCCGAGGTCACGCCGCCTGTGGGCTTCAATCTCTTCGTGCTGCAGAACATGACGGGCAAGGACAGCAACGTGATCGCCAGGGCGGCCATTCCGTTCTTCTTCTGCCTCGTGGCCTGCATCGCCCTCATCACCATCTTTCCAGGCATCGTGACGGTGCTGCCGAACGCGATGATGGGCGTGGAAAAATAGCGGCATGTTGTTCGCTGTCGTTGCCATCAGCGTTGGCGCCGCCCTCGGCGCATTGGCGCGCTGGGGCCTCACCCTGTGGCTGGGCGTGGGCACGGTCCCGCTGGGCACGCTGGCCGCCAACCTCATCGGTGGCTACCTGATCGGCGTCGTGGTGGCGTCGCTGGCCCTCATGCCCGAGATCTCTCCGGTCTGGCGCCTGGCGCTGGTCACGGGCTTTCTTGGCGGCCTCACGACCTTCTCGAGCTTCTCGATGGAAGTGGTCACCATGCTGATGGAAGGCGAGCTGGCCACCGCCCTGTTCACGGCCTGCTTGCACCTGTGCGGGTCGCTCGCGCTGACCTGGCTCGGGGTGAAGACGGTGCGCGCATTCACCGCATGAAGAGCGCCTGAGCCGCGCGGTATCCCTTCACTGCGCTGAGCCACCGCGGAAAAGACAAGACCGGTCGATAGAATCGACCGCGATGTCGCTGGTCCTCGTTGTCGCGCTGCCCTTCATCGCCAGCATCCTCGCGGCCCTGTTGCCTTCTGACGCACGCAACCGGGAATCGACGCTGGCGGGCCTTGTCGCGCTCGGATGCGCCGGCTCCATCGCCTGGCTCTTTCCGCGGATCGCCAGGGGCGAGATCATCACCGAGCGCATCAGCTGGGTGCCCGAGCTGGGGCTTGACTTCGTGCTGCGGCTGGACGGCTTCTCGTGGCTCTTCGCCATGCTGGTGCTGGGCATCGGGGCGCTGGTGGTGCTCTATGCGCGCTACTACATGTCCTCCTCGGACCCGGTGCCGCGCTTCTTCTCCTTCTTCCTCGCCTTCATGGGCGCCATGCTGGGCGTGGTTCTCTCGGGCAACCTGATACAGCTGGTGCTGTTCTGGGAACTCACCAGCCTCTTCTCCTTCCTGCTCATCGGCTACTGGCACCATCGGCGCGACGCACGGCGCGGCGCGCGCATGGCCCTCACCATCACCGGCGCGGGCGGGCTGTGCCTGCTGGCCGGCGTGCTGGTGCTGGGGCGCATCACGGGCAGCTACGAGCTCGCCGACGTGCTGGCCGCCGGCGACCAGGTCCGCGCCAGCCCGCTGTACCTGCCGGCGCTGCTGCTGGTGCTGCTGGGCGCCTTCACCAAGAGCGCGCAGTTCCCTTTCCATTTCTGGTTGCCGCGCGCCATGGCGGCGCCCACGCCGGTGTCGGCCTACCTGCACTCGGCCACCATGGTGAAGCTGGGCGTGTTCCTGCTTGCGCGCCTGTGGCCGGTGCTCTCGGGCACCGAGACCTGGTTCTGGCTGGTGAGCTTCACCGGTGCCATCACACTGCTGCTGGGCGGCTACGTGGCCATGTTCCAGCGCGACCTGAAGGCGCTGCTGGCCTACTCCACCATCTCGCACCTCGGGTTGATCGTGCTGCTGCTGGGGCTGGGCAGCCCCATGGCCGCGGTGGCAGCGGTCTTCCACGTAATGAACCACGCCACCTTCAAGGCGTCGCTCTTCATGGCGGCAGGCATCATCGACCACGAGAGCGGCACGCGCGACATCCGCAAGCTCAGCGGCCTTCTCAAGCTGATGCCCATCACGGGCACGCTGGCCATCATCGCCAGCGCGGCCATGGCCGGCGTGCCGCTGCTCAACGGCTTCCTGTCCAAGGAGATGTTCTTCGCCGAGACCGTCTACATCGAGGCCGCCCCCTGGGTGAGCACCGTGCTGCCGCTCATCGCCACGCTGGCGGGCATGTTCAGCGTGGCCTATTCGCTGCGCCTGGTGGTCGACGTGTTCTTCGGCCCGCCCTGCACCGTCGACGACGTGCCCAAGGTGCCGCACGAGCCGCCGCGCTGGATGCGGGTGCCAGGCGAGGTGCTGGTGGTGATCTGCCTGGTGGTGGGCATTGCGCCGGCCTGGTCGGTGGGCCCCCTGCTCGCCGCGGCGGCGGCACCGGTGGTGGGCGGCACGCTGCCCGACTACACGCTGGCCTTGTGGCACGGCTTCAACCTGCCCCTGCTCATGAGCTTCGTGGCCATGGGCGGCGGCGTCTTCATCTACCTGGTGCACCGCTGGCGGCGTGCGCGCGGCGGCCTGGCGTTCACGCCGCTGCTGCATCGCTTCGACGGGCAGCGCGTTTTCGAGAACTCGCTGGCACGCCTGAGCGAAGCCGGCCGGCGCGGGCGCCGCATCCTGGGCACGCGCCGCCTGCAGACGCAGCTGCTCTTCATGGCGGCGCTGGCGGTGGGCGGCGCAACGGCCGCGCTCTACCTGCAGCCCGCCAGCCACCAGCCCACCGGGCTGCTGCCCTTCTCGCCAATGTTCGCCATGACCTGGCTGCTGGGCGGCATCTGCGCCGTCACCGCCGCCTGGCAGGCCAAGTACCACCGGCTCGCGGCGCTCATGCTCAGCGCCGGCGCGGGCCTGGTGTGCTGCATCACCTTCATCTGGTTCTCCGCGCCCGACCTGGCGCTGACGCAGCTCATTGCCGAGACGGTCACCACCGTGCTGATGCTGCTGGGCCTGCGCTGGCTGCCGCTGCGCAAGCAGGCCGAACTGCCCGTGGGTTCCCGGATTCGCCGCTGGGGCCGCCGCGGGCGCGACCTCTTCATTGCCGGCGCGGCCGGCTGCGGCATGGCGGCGCTGGCCTGGATGCTGATGACGCGGCCTTTCCCGCAGAGCATCTCCGGCTTCTTCCTGGACCATGCCCTGAGCGAAGGCGGCGGCACCAACGTCGTGAACGTGATGCTGGTGGACTTCCGCGGCTTCGACACCTTCGGCGAGATCACGGTGCTGGGCGCGGTGGCGCTCACGGTGTATGCGCTGCTGCGCCGCTTCCGTCCGGCCGTCGAGTCGATGGCGCTGCCGCCGCAGCAGCTGGTGAAGCAACAGGAAGGCGACAGCGACCTGGTCAACCCGCGCCTGGCGCACGACACCGCCGTCGGCTACCTGATGGTGCCGGCCGTGCTGGTGCGGCTGCTGCTGCCGCTGTCGGTGCTGGTGTCGGTCTACTTCTTCATGCGCGGCCACAACCAGCCGGGCGGCGGCTTCGTGGCCGGGCTGGTGATGTCGGTGGCGCTGCTTCTGCAGTACATCGTCTCGGGCACCGAGTGGGTGGAAGAGCACCTGCGCATCTACCCGCGCCGCTGGATCGCCACCGGCCTGCTGCTGGCACTGGCCACGGGCCTGGGCGCGCTGGTGCTGGACTACCCCTTCCTGACCACGCACACCGCGCACCTGCACCTGCCGGTGCTGGGCGAGGTGCACGTGCCCAGCGCGCTGTTCTTCGACATGGGGGTGTTCACCCTGGTGCTGGGCTCCACCATGCTGATCCTCACGGCACTGGCCCACCAGTCGGTGCGCAGCCACCGCTGGGCCGACGAGCAGCGCGAGCGCGCGGCCGAGGAGGCGCAGAAGGCCGAAGAAGCCGAAGCAGCCGCCGCGCGCGAAGCGGCATCCACCGGAGCGCCCGCCTGATGCAAGCCGTGCTCGCCATCGCCATCGGCGTTCTCACTGCCTCGGGCGTGTACCTGCTGCTGCGTCCGCGCAGCTTCCAGGTGATCATGGGCCTGACGCTGCTGTCGTACGCGGTCAACCTCTTCATCTTCAGCATGGGCCGGCTCAAGGTGGACAGCGAGCCCATCCTGGTGCCGGGCATTACCGCCACCCTGGCCAACACGGCCGACCCGATGCCGCAGGCCCTGGTGCTCACGGCCATCGTCATCGGCTTTGCCATGACCGCCCTGTTCCTGGTGGTGCTGCTGGCCACGCGCGGCCTGCACGGGACCGACCACGTGGACGGCGAGGAAGGCGAGCGATGACCTCCTTCTTCGCCCTGCTCGACCGCCTGCTCGAAGCCACCATGCCGCACCTGGTGGCGGTGCCGATCCTGCTGCCGCTGCTCACCGCCGGGCTGATGCTCACGCTCGAGGAGCGGCACCGGCGCATCAAGTCGGTGCTGACCGTCGCCTCCGGGCTGCTGGGCCTGCTCGTGGCGCTGGCGCTGCTGCGCTGGGTGAACGCGCCCGGCACCGGCGGCGGGCCGGGCTCCATCGGCGTGTACCTGCCGGGCAACTGGCGCGCGCCCTTCGGCATCGTGCTGGTGGCCGACCGGCTGTCGACCATGATGGTGGCGCTCACCGGCGTGATCGCATTCGCCGCGTCCATCTATTCCACCTCGCGCTGGGACCGGGCGGGCGTGCACTTCCATCCGCTGCTGCAATTGCAGCTGATGGGCCTGAACGGCGCCTTCCTCACCGGCGACCTGTTCAACCTCTTCGTGTTCTTCGAGGTGATGCTGGCGGCCTCCTACGGATTGCTGCTGCACGGCTCGGGCAAGCTGCGCGCGCGCGCCGGGCTGCACTACATCGCGATCAACCTGGCCGCGTCGGCCCTCTTCCTCATCGGCGCGGCGATGATGTACGGCGCCACGGGCACGCTGAACATGGCGGACCTGGGCGCGCGCATTGCCCAGCTGCCCGCGGCGGACCGCGGCCTGGTGCATGCGGCCGGCGCGATCCTGGCCGTGGCCTTCTTCGCCAAGGCGGGGGCCTGGCCGCTGAACTTCTGGCTGGTGCCGGCCTACAGCGCGGCCGTGCTGCCGGTGAGCGCCGTGTTCACGCTGCTCACCAAGCTGGGCGTGTACACCGTGCTGCGCCTGTGGACGCTGTTCTTCGTGGCGGACGCGCCCTATATCAACGGCGGCTTCTTCGGCCAGAACGTGCTCATCGCCATCGGGCTGGTCACGCTGTTCGTGGCGGCGCTGGGCACCATCGGCACGCAGCGGCTGGCCAACCTGGCGAGCTTCGGGGTGCTCATGTCGGCCGGCACGCTGCTGGCCGCGGTCGGGCTCGCACAGCCGGGCGTGTGGGCCGGCGCGCTCTACTACATGCTGAGCTCCACGCTGGCGGCTGCAGGCTTCTTCCTGCTCATCGACATGATCGAGCGCTGGCGCAATGCCGGCTCCAGCATCGCCGCCTTCGAGTCCGCCGGCGCCGCGCCCTTCCTGGCCGAAGACCTCAAGCCGCTGGGCGACGTGAACCTGGACGACGACGAGCAGGCGCTGTACGGCCGCGCCATTCCGGCCGGCGTCGCCTTCCTGGGGCTGTCCTTCGTGTTCTGCACGCTGCTGCTGGCGGGGCTGCCGCCGCTGTCCGGCTTCGTGGGCAAGTTCGCCATGCTGTCGGGCGTGATGGAGGCGCCCTCGCTCAATGCCGCGGGCTGGACCTTCCTGGCGCTGCTGCTGGTCTCGGGCTTCTTCACGCTGGTGGCCTTCAGCCGTGCCGGCATCCGCCATTTCTGGACCACGCCCGAAGGCGGGCAACCCAGCCTGCGTGCGCTGGAGGTGCTGCCGGTGGCCGCGCTGCTGGGGGCCAGCCTGGCGCTCACCGTCGGCGCGGGCCCCGTCATGCACCATGCGCAGGCCACTGCACAGGAACTGCGTTCGCCGCAGGACTATCGGCGCGCGGTGCTCAGGGCCCGGCAGAAGCCTTCGCCGACGGCCACCGACGTACCGAGGGCTCCGCTGCCATGAAGCGCTGGATGCCCTCGCCCATCCTGTCGCTGGCGCTGTTCGCCGTGTGGGTGCTGCTCAACCAGTCGCTGCACCCGGCCACCTTGCTGCTGGCCGCCGTGCTGGCGGTGGGCGTGCCGCTGCTCACGCGCAGCCTGCGGCCGAAGGAAGCCTCGGTGCGGCGCCCGCTGGTGGCGCTGAAGCTGGCGGGGCACGTCATGCAGGACCTGCTGCAGTCGGCATGGGACGTGGCCCGGCTGCTGCTCACGCGCCGCACGAAGGGCATTGCCTCGCACTTCATCCACATTCCGCTGGACATGCGCGACCCCAGCGGCCTGGCGGTGCTGGCGATGATCTTCTGCCTGACGCCCGGCACCGCCTGGGCCGAACTGTCGCTGGACCGCGCCACGCTCATCATCCACGTGTTCGACCTGCAGGACGACGCGGCCTTCATCGAGCTCATCAAGACGCGCTACGAGCGTCCCCTCATGGAGATCTTCGAGTCATGACCCCCGTGCTCTTCTGGTCACTCAAGCTCGCGCTGCTGCTGCTGGCGGTGGCCATGCTGTGCGCCCTGTACCGCCTGCTGGCCGGCCCCGCCGCGCAGGACCGCATCACCGCGCTGGACTGCCTCTACATCAACGGCATGCTGATGATGCTGGTGCTGGGCATCAACTATTCGAGCAACGTGTACTTCGAGGCGGCAATGCTCATCGCGCTGTTCGGCTTCGTGGGCTCCACCTCGCTGGCCAAGTTCCTGCTGCGCGGGGAGGTCATCGAATGACCGAAGACTTCATCATGGGCCCCCTGCCGCTGTGGGCCGAGATCGTCACCGGCGTGTTCGCCGTGGTGGGCGCGGCCTTCGCGGCCATCGGCTCCTTCGGCCTGGTGCGGCTGCCCACCTTCTTCCGGCGCATCCATGCGCCCACGCTGGGCGCGACGGTGGGCGTGTGGAGCCTGACCATCGCGACCATCGTGTATTTCTCGGTGCAGGGCCACAGCCTGTTCCTGCACGCGATCCTGATCGCGGTGTTCGTGGCGCTCACGGCACCGGTGACCACCATCTTCCTGGTGCGCGCCGCGCTGTTCCGCGCGCGCACCACCGACGTCGGCCAGAAGAAGGTGCCGCCGCCCTCGACTTCCAGGCCGCGCGACAATCAACCGCCGGCGGCATGAATCTCACCCTGCGCCAGCTGCGCGCATTCGTCGCCGTGGCCGACTGCGCCAGCTTCACCGAAGCGGCCAAGCAGCTGCACCTGACGCAGGCCGCCATGAGCGTGCTGGTGCGCGAGCTCGAATCCGAACTGGGCGTGCGCCTGCTCGACCGCAACACGCGGCGCGTGGAGCTGTCCGAAGCCGGCCGCGACCTGTACCCCTTTGCGCAGCGAATGCTGAGCGAACTGGAGGAGGCCGTGCACAGCGTGGGCGAACTGCGGGACAAGAAGAAGGGCCTGCTGCGCGTGGCCGCGCCGCAGATGATGGCCTGCACGCTGATGCCGCAAGTGATTGCCGCCTACCGCGAACACCATCCGCACATCGAGGTGCGGCTGCTGGACACGGTGCCCGAGCAGATGCTGGAGCGGGTGCTGGCGGGCCAGTCGGAACTGGCCGTCGGACCCGACGTGGCGGCGCCGCCCGAGGTGGAGCGCCGGCCGCTGCTGCGCGACCGCCATCACTTCATCTGCAAACCCGACCACCCGTTGGCCCGCCGCAAGCAGGTGCGCTGGCGCGAGCTGGCCGGCCTGCCCTTCATCGCGCCCACGCACGATTTCATGCGGCGACTGGAGCCCGAACTGGCGGCAGCCGGACTGGCCGCGCCGCCCATGCTGCTGCCGGTGCACCAGGTGTCCTACATGACTACCGCGCTGGGCCTGGTGGCGGCCGGCCTGGGCGTGACGGCCTGCCCCTCGTACGCAGCCCCGCTGGTGCAAGGCCATGGCCTGGTGATGCGGCCGCTGGCCGAGCCGGTGTTCTACCGTGAGGTCTGCATCTTCAACGCCGCCGCCAGGTCGCTGTCGCCGGCGGCGCAGAGCTTTGTCGACTTCATCACCGCATTCGTGATCAAGAAGACGGCGACGAAGAAGGCCGGCAAGCCCTAGCCGGCCTTCCTTGCTGACTATTCGATCGTGGCGCCCGAGGCCTGCACGATGCCCTTCCACTTCTGGTAGTCGGTCTTGAGCAGCGTGCCGAATTGCTCCGGCGTCATCGACTGCGGCTCGGCGCCCTGGTCGTGGATGGCCTGCTTCACGTCGGGCTGGGCCAGCAGCTTGTTCACCTCCGCATTGACCTTGGCCACGATCTCGGGCGAGGTGCCGGCCGGCAGGAACAGGCCATACCAGGTGCTGACGTCGAAGTCCTTGTAGCCCTGCTCGGCCACAGTGGGCACGTCGGGCAGCGTGGTGCTGCGCTTGATCGAGGTGACGGCCAGCGGGCGCAGCTTGCCCGACTTGATCTGCGCCATGGCCGAGGGCAGCGAGGACACCATCAGGTCCACGTTGCCGGCCAGCACGTCCATCATCGCGGCGTTGGAGCCCTTGTAGGGCACGTGGCGGATCTTGATGTTGGCCGCGCTCTTGAAGATCTCGCCGGCCAGGTGGATGGTGGTGCCGTTGCCGGGCGAGCCGAAGGTGATGGCATCGGGCTGGGCGCGCGCAGCGTCGACCACGTCCTTCAGGGTCTTGAACTTGGAGTCGGTGCGCGTGACGATCACCACCGGCGTGTAGGCCACGTGGGCGACGGCGACGAAGTCCTTGACCGGGTCGTAGCTGAGGCTCTTGTAGAGCCAGGGCGCGACGACCATGTTGTCCTTCTGGCCCATGACGATGTCATAGCCGGTGGGCGCGGCGCGCGCGGCTTCGGCAATGCCGATGGTGCCGCCGGCGCCGGCGCGGTTGTCGGCCACCACGGTCCACTTGGCGGATTCGGTGAGCTTGGTGGCCACCAGGCGCGAGAGGATGTCGGTGCCGCCGCCGGGCGGGAAGGGCACGATCAGGCGGATGGGCTTGGCGGGGTAGTTGGCGGCCGCGCCTTGGGCAAAGGCTGCTGCCGGTGCGAGCGAAGAAGCCAATGCGGCGCCGGCTGCGCACAGCAGCAGTGTTCTGCGGGTGGGGGTCATGGGTTGTTGTCTCCTGGCGTGGGCGGACGACGACGCTGGGCCTGCTTCGTCAGACCTGCGGGCGAGCGTCGGGCAAATAAGCTGAAGTTTGCATGAGCGCGGGGCTTTGGGTCGTCGCGATTCGAGAATGGGCCCCTGGTCGAATGTGATATCGGGAGCCTCCCGGAACCAGGACTGCGTGCTTGTGTCGCGCGGGCCAAGGCCTGAGTGCCACTGCGCACCGGCGCTTCACTGTGCCGGTCGGCGCTTTGCGCCGACTCCCCTGCGCTTCTCGCCACGGGCGGGGTCCGCGCGAACTCGCTCCACTACGTTGCGCTCAAACAGCGCGCGGCCCTGATCCGCCCGCGGCTGCGATGCTCGGCGGCCCAGAGGCGCGCCGGCGCGCAGTGGCACTCAGGCCTTGGCTGGATGCGGCGTGGGGATTGCGGACTGAACAGCGGCTTCGGGGCGGCGGATTCAACGGGTCGAAGGCGAAGTTCAAGAGATCCAGCGCATACCAAGTCCTCAACGAAGCTCCGCTCTTGGCCGACGGCGCAGGTATGCGCGCAGGCAACCTCACGGGACAAGTGACTTCCTCATGCACGCCAAGTAGAACCCAGGCGCGTAGTCGTCGATGCGGGCGTATTCCTCGTAGCCATGCTTCAGATAGAACTTGGGCGCCTGCCACTCGAAGGTCTCAAGCTTCGCGTTCCTCGCTCCCAACTGCACGGCGCGTCGCTCGGCCTCGGCGAGCAGGTGGCCACCCAGTCCCGCGCCTCGCACGTCAGCTTCGACGAAGAGCACGTCGATGGTCAGCCAATGGAGAAACACGAAGCCTCGCAGCCCGCCGAGCAACCGGCCGTCCGCGCTCTTGGCATTGAGGCGGATGTACTGTTGCTCCGGATACTCACCGACGAAGCCGTAGTTGAAGTGGCGCAACCTGCTGCCAAGCGCGCCGGACCGCACTTCTTCGGGAGTGGCTTCGGAAATGATGGTGTTTTCCATTTGACCGGCGTGCGGGCTTCGAAGGCTTTCGCATCTGCTTCAAGCGGGAGATGCCTCACCTAAAGCCTTGCTCGTTCAGTGTGGCACGAGGTGTGCATCGCGAACAAGCACTGATGCGCCCCCCGAATTTCCAACCGACGTCCCCAGGCGAGGCGCGGGCGGGGCTGCGGGCCGGGGGCGATTTCCGGGGCGACGAGGAGCGCAGGCTTCGGGGGCTGCGCGCAAGGGCACCTTGCGCGCTTCAACTTCTGACTCATCGCGGCTGTTTGAGCGTCGAGAACGAAGTGAACAGAGCGAGTTCCGCGATGCAGCCCCCGAAGCCGAGCACCGCAGTGAAGTCGGCGCAAAGCGCCGGCCGCCACGGATGAGCCCCCGGCCCGCAGCCCCGGCCGCGCCTCGCCTGCCCCGCCACGCAAGCGCGCCGGCCAATCGAGAAAAATCAGGCGCTCGGGCTCGGCACCAGATGACCATCTCTTGCCGATCCAGTGGAAGCCGCCGCCGAGGCAGGCTTGCCAGCAGCCGCCGACGAAGTGGCGTCGCGCTTCGTCAGCTTGCCGTCCACCGTCGCACCGCAATCCATGCGCAGCTGCAGGTACTCGATGTTGCCCGTGACATGAGCATTGGCCTGCAGGTCGACGAAATGTTCGGCGATCACGTCGCCGACGATGGTGCCGTTCACGATCAGGTCGTAGCCGCGCACGTTGCCCGTGATCTTGCCGTGTTCGCTCACCACCAGCAGTGCCTGGCTGTCGGCCTTGCCCGTCACGTTGCCCTTGACATGGCCATCCATGCGCAGGCCCTCGGCAAACTCGAGGTCGCCGGCGATCACCACGTCCCGTGCGATCAGGGTGGTGAATCGGGTCCGGCGCACATCCGCCGAGATTTTCTTCTTGCTTCCAAACATGGGGCCTCTTCTGTGGTTCTCTGAAAGGTCAGCGGCGCGGCGGCTGGCCCTGGCTGCGCAAGAAGCGCAGTTCTTCATTCAATCGCCGGACTTCGGCAGCCGACGCGTCCGCCGCCTCCTGCACGGCGCCTCGCGCCGCCACTTCCTGCTGCAGCGCCAGGCGGGTGCGCGTCAATTCCTGCTCGGCCTTGTCGTCTTCAGGCGAGGCGGCACACGCCGTGGTCGCACTCGGCAGCACCGGCGCTCGCGCATAGCCGATGGCCGCCGCGGCGCCCAGCGCCAGACACAAGGCGCAGCTCAGCACCCATTGGCCGAAGCCCGCGACGCGCGAGCGGCGAGGCTGCAGCGTGTAGGCCTGCTGCGTGAAGTGGCCATAGCTGCGATCAGCCATCGACAGGCTCGGCGAACAGCGCCATGTAGGCCGCCGGATTGATGGGCGAGCCGTTCTCCAGCACCTCCATGTGCAGGTGCGGCCCCGTCGAGCGGCCGGTCGATCCGACGTCGGCGATGTGCTGGCGCGGCAGCACCAGGTCGCCTTCGCGCACCGCCAGCCGCGACGCATGCGCGTAGCGCGTCACGAGTCCGTTGCCGTGGTCGATTTCCACCACATGCCCGTAGCCGCTTTTCTCGCCGGCGTAGATCACGCGGCCACCCGCGGTCGCAAGAATCGGCGTGCCGGTCGGCGCGGCCAGGTCGATGCCCGAATGAAAGCCCAGCCGGCTGTTGAACGGATCCATGCGGTTGCCGAACGATGAAGTGAAGCGCGCACCATCGATCGGCGCGCGCCCCGGAATCGATGCCCAGGCATTCGCATGCGCGACGGCCTCGCGCTCGAGCACCGTCAGCAGCGAGCCGATGCAGTCGATCTGCGCCTGCATGCGCGTGGCGTCGGCCTGCCCAGGTTGCGCCGACGCCGCTGGCGGGCAGTTGCGGGGCGGCAGCAGCGGGCCGCCTTCCCCATCGCGGTCGATCTCGCCGCCAGCTTTGCGCGGTGCGGCCTTCTTCTCGCCCAGCCGCGACTGCAGATGGCGCAGCTCGCCGATCTGCCTGGCGAGCGAGGCGATGCGCGGCTCGAACTGCGCGACGGACGCATTGAGCTTGCCGATTTCTCCCACCACGTAGTCGCGCGTTGCGCGGTGTGCACCGCGGTCATCGGCGGGGGTGGTGCCGGGCATGGAGGAGGACAGATGCATGCCGATGGCCACGCCCACCGCCAGCGCGATCACCGAAAAGAGCACCGCAGCAGTGCCCGCCATGGCCACTGCGCTGCGATGCGTGACGAAGCGAACCGAGCCGTTGCTCAGGCGCCCCCGCGCGTCACCGAAGAATGAGAAAAACTGCTTCATCAACAAGAAAAAGAACACGAGGTCAAGCCTCGCCCTTCATTTTCCGTTGACTCGGTGTCGATTCATGCGCAAGAGGGGGCAGCGTTACACACCCTCGTGGCATGCAGGAGACGCGCGCACGCGGCGCCTACTGCTAAAGGGCTACGCGGCCCTCACGCCTGTAGTGATTTCGCATGCGCCACCTCCATCTCGCGCGGCAGCGGCACGCCGTTCTTCACCGCCAGGATTTCCGCCATCACGCTCACCGCGATCTCCGGCGGCGTCTTGCTGCCGATGTAGATGCCGATGGGCCCGCGCAGGCGCGCGAGCGAACTTTCGGTTTGCTCGAAGTGCTCGATCATGCGGTCGCGCCGGGCCTGCGCATTGCGGCGCGAACCGATCGCACCCACGTAGAACGCATCGGTCTCCAAGGCCTCGAGCAAGGCCAGGTCGTCCAGCTTGGGGTCGTGCGTCAAGGCCACCACGCAGCTGCGGCGGTCGGGCTTGAAGGCGCGCACCGCGTCGTCGGGCATCTCGGTGCTGATGGCCACGCCCGGCACGTCCCACACGGCGCGGTACTCGGTGCGCGGGTCGCACAGCGTCACGGCAAAGCCGGAGAAGCGCGCCATGGTCGCGAGGTACTCGGCCAGCTGGCCGGCGCCGATCAGCAGCATGCGGTACTCGGGGCCGAAGGTGTTGACCAGTTCGCCCTCGGTCACCTTCAACTCGGCCGGCGCCAGCGAGGGCGCGAGGCGCACGCTGCCGTCTTTCAGCGAAACGGTGCGCTGCATCATGTGGCCCTGCTCCAGCTCGGCCACCAGCGCCTTCAACGATTCCGCATCGGGGTCGTATTCCAGCAGCAGCTCCAGCGTGCCGCCGCACGGCAGGCCGAAGCGATGCGCCTCGTCCGCCGTGATGCCGTACTTCACCATCGACGGCGCACCAGTGGGCATCGCGTTGTCGGCGCCATGCGCGCGGCTGTAGCGGGCGATCAGGTCGTCCTCGATGCAGCCGCCCGAGACCGACCCGACGACCGCACCGTCTTCGGCCAGCGCCATGATCGAGCCCACCGGGCGCGGCGACGAACCCCAGGTACGCACCACCGTGGTCAGCAAGGCGCGCCGGCCGGCCAGGCGCCAGTCGCGCAGGGTGCGCAGCACCATCACATCCAGGTTTTCCATGGCTCGAATATCCCGCGAAGCGAAAGAGCAGGTGCTCCGTCAGTCCTTTTTGCCGCCGCCCAGGCCCAGGCGCTCGCGCCAGCTGCGCTTGGCCGGCTCGTCCTCTTCGCCGGCGGCAGCTTCGGCGGCATCGGCAGCCGGGGCCGGCGCGTACAGCGCCTGCAGCTCCTGGTCGAAGCGCTTGAAGAAATCGTCGGCCATCGACTTGGCCGCACCGTCGATGAGCCGCTGGCCCAGCTGCGCCACCTTGCCGCCCACCTGCGCCTGCACCGTGTAGCCCAGCTCGCAGCCGCCGTCGTTGGGCACGAGGCTCACTTCCGATGCGCCCTTGCCGAAGCCGGCCACGCCGCCCTGCCCTTCGAAGGCCAGCTTGTAGCTCGCCGGCGGCTGCACATCGCTGAGCGTGACCCTGCCGTTGAACTTGGCCGACACCGGGCCGACCTTCACCGCCATGGTGACGGCGTACTGCCCGTCGCCGGTGCTCTCGAACTTGTCGCATCCGGGCAGGCATTTCTTGAGCATCTCGGGATCGTTGAGCGCATCCCAGGCCTGCTGCTGCGTGACAGCCAATTGCCGCGTGCCTTGCATGTCCATGCTGGTATTTCCTTGTGAGTGTGTGTGTTCGTTCGTTCGGGGAATGGGTGCTGGCCGTGTGTGCCCGCTCGATCAGCGTGCGCCGCCCGTCTTCATGAGGGCGGCCAGGCTGCGGGCCAGTTGTTCGAGTGCGCTCAGATTGTGGACCGCGAGCATCGCGTCCGCATGGCGGTGCAACATGGCCGCACCGCGCGCCAGCGGTGCGTAGCCTTCGAAGCGCAGCAGCGGGTTGAGCCAGAGCACGCGCCGCGCATGGCGCTTGAGCCACAGAAGTTGCTCCTCGAGCAGTTCCGGCTCGCCGGTATCCAGCCCGTCGGTGATGAGCAGCACCAGGCTGCGCCGGCCGGTGAGGCGGCGCGCATGCCCGGTGCGCAGTTGCACCAGCGATTCGCCCAGCCGCGTGCCGCCCGCGAAGTCGTCGATGGCGGCGCTGGCGGCCAGCAGCATCTCGTCGGTGTCGGTCAGGCGGAAGGCCGGCGTCAGGTCGGTGAGGTGCGTGCCGAAGGCGAACACGTCGCGCCGCCCGGCCCGCCGCGTGGACGCATGCAAAAAGGCCAGCAGCAGACGCGCATAGCGCTCCATCGAGCCCGACACGTCCACCAGCACCAACAGCGGCAACGGCTGCTCGCGCTGCACGAGCCGCGGCAGCCACACCAGCTCGCCGCCGGTGCGGCCGGCCTCGTGCAGCACGCCGGGCCAGTGCATGCGCGAATGCGATCGGCCCGCGCCGGCATGGCGCAGGCGCCGCGCGGGCAGCGTCGGCACCGGCAATGCGATCTCGCGGGCCAGGCGCTCGACCAGGCGGTATTCCTCCGCCCCCAGCGCATTGAAGTCCGCATGGTGCAGGCGGGCGCGCTCGCTGGCGGTCATGGCGGCGTCGAACTGCACTTCCTTGTCGTTCTGCGCCGCCGGCCTGGCCACGCCCGGGGCGGCCAGCGCTTCGCGCACGCGAGGGCGCCGGCGCGGCGGCTCGGCCTTGCCCTCGGCGCTCGGCAGCATCTGCGCGAGCAGCTTGTTGGCCAGCTCCGGATCCTGGAACCAGGCCTCGAACAGTTCGCGGAACACCATCCGGTCCTGCTCGCGGCTGACCATGACCGACTCCATGGCGGCGCTCAGGTCTTCCTTGGCCGCAACGCCGACGAGCGTGGCGGCCTGCGAAGCCAGGGCGATGCGCGCCGCGTCGATGGGCACGCCGGCGCGCCGCAGCGCGCGGCCGAAGGCGGCGATGTTGCCCGCAAGCTTGCCGCGACGGGAATCGCCGAGCTGCTGTATCGGGGTCATGGGGCGCTCGCTGCCGCTGGGGCCGTGTGTCCGTCCGTCAGGCGTCGACCGGCTTGAGCAGCTCGCCGGCCAGCGCACTGTTGAGTGCGGCCACGTCGTCGCGCTGCTTGAACAGGATGCCGGCCGTGTCCACCACCACTTCGGGGTCGAGCTCCAGCGTGTCCAGCGCCACCAGCGCACGCGCCCATTCCACGCTTTCCGCGATGCCGGGCACGCGCTGGAACGCAGTGGACTGCGGCATGGCGCGCAGGCGCCCCACGAAGTCGGCCACCTGCTGGGAGAGCTGCTGGCTGGCTTGCGGCACTTGGGCGCGCACGATGGCCAGTTCGCGTTCGCGCTCGGGGTAGTCCAGCCAGTGGTAGAGGCAGCGGCGCTTGACCGCATCGTTCAGGTCGCGCGTGCGGTTGCTGGTGAGGATGGTCACCGGCGGCACGATGGCGCGCACCGTGCCCAGTTCCGGAATGCTCACCTGGTACTCGCCCAGATACTCCAGCAGGAAGGCCTCGAAGGGCTCGTCGGCCCGGTCCACCTCGTCGATGAGCAAGACCGCACCGGGCGGCAGGGTTTCGAGCGCCTGCAGCAAGGGCCGGCGCACCAGGTAGCGCGGCTGGTAGACCTCGGATTCGATGTCGTGGGTGATGCCTTGTGCTTCTGCTGCCCGCATGTGCAGCAGTTGCGCGGCGTAGTTCCATTCGTACAGCGCCTCGCGCTGCTCCAGTCCGTCGTAGCACTGCAGGCGCAGCAGCTCGCGGCCGAGGGCCTGCGCCAGCGCCTTGGCCAGCTCGGTCTTCCCCACGCCGGGCTCGCCTTCCAGCAGCAGCGGGCGCTGCAGCTTCAGGGCGAGGAACACCGCCGTGGCCAGCCGCCGGTCGGCGTAGTAGCCGGCCGCTTGCAGCGCCTGCACCACCGCGTCGATGGAGGACCAGGGAGCGGTGGTGTCAGGCGTGGCAGTCATCGAGCGAGGTTAACCGAGGGCCTTGGCGACGGCGCGCTGGGCCAGGACGCTGATCAGGTTGGCGCGGTAGGCAGCCGACGCGTGCAGGTCACTGTTGAGGTCGCTGGCATCGATCTTCACGGCAGCCGCAGCTTGCGGCGTGAAGCTCTTGTTCAGCGCATCCTCCAGGCCGGCATGGCGGAACACGCCGTTGCCGGCACCGGTGACGGCCACGCGCACGCCATTGTCGAACTGCGCCAGGAACACGCCCACCAGCGGGAAGTGCGAGGCCTGCTGCAGGTGCTTCTCGTACACCGCCCGCTTCGGGATGGGGAAGCGCACCGCGGTGATGAGTTCGCCGTCCTTCAGCGCCGTGGCGAAGAGGCCCTGGAAGAAGTCGTCGGCAGCGATCTCGCGCTGCGTGGTGACCACCGTGGCGCCCGTGGCCAGCACCGCGCTCGGGTAGCAGGCGGCCGGGTCGTTGTTGGCGAGCGAGCCGCCGATGGTGCCCATGGCCCGCACCTGGCGGTCGCCGATGTGGTCGGCCAGCCAGGCCAGCGCCGGGAAGGCCGACTTCACGTCGGCGTTGCGGGCCACGTCGGCATGCTTGGTCATGGCGCCGATCACGAGCTGGTTGCCGTCCTTCTTGATGCCGGCCAGCTCGGCGATGCCGCCCAGGTCGACCAGTTGCTCGGGCGCGGACAGGCGCAGCTTCATCGAGGCCAGCAGGGTCTGGCCGCCGGCCAGCGGCTTGCCGCCGGCACCGGCCAGCTTCACCGCATCGGCCAGCGTGGCGGGACGTTCGAAGGTGAATGCGTACATGGTGTGTGTCCTTCTCTTCGTTCTCGTTCAAGCCGCATTGACAGCGTGCATGGCTTCCCAGACTCGGTTGGGCGAGGCGGGCATGTCGAGGTCCTTCACGCCCAGCGGACCCAGCGCGTCGAGCACCGCATTGATCACCGCCGGCGGCGAGCCGATGGCGCCGGCCTCGCCGCAGCCCTTGGTGCCCAGCGGGTTGTGGGTGCAGGGCGTGCAGGTGGTGTCCAGCCTGAAGTTGGGGAAGTTGCGCGCGCGCGGCATGGCGTAGTCCATGAAGCTGCCGGTGAGCAGCTGGCCGCTCTCGTTGTCGTACACGCAGTTTTCCAGCAGCGCCTGGCCGATGCCCTGCACGATGCCGCCCTGCACCTGGCCTTCCACGATCATCGGGTTGATGATGGTGCCGAAGTCGTCCACCGCGGTGAAGCGGTCGACCGTGACTTCGCCGGTGCCCTTGTCCACCTCCACCTCGCAGATGTAGGTGCCGCCCGGGAAGGTGAAGTTGGTCGGGTCGTAGAAGGCGGTTTCGTTCAGGCCCGGCTCCAGCTTGTCGAGCGGGTAGTTGTGCGGCACGTAGGCCGTGAGCGCCACCTGGCCGAAGGGGATCTTCTTGTCGGTGCCCTTGACCGCGAATTCGCCGTTGCTGAATTCGATGTCGGCATCGCTGGCTTCCATGAGGTGCGCCGCGATCTTCTTGGCCTTGGCCTCGATCTTGTCCAGCGCCTTCATGATGGCCGCGCCGCCCACCGAGATGGAGCGCGAGCCGTAGGTGCCCATGCCGAAGGGAACGCGGCCCGTGTCGCCGTGCACCACGTCCACGTTCTCCACCGGAATGCCCAGGCGCCCCGCCACCACCTGCGCGAAGGTGGTTTCATGGCCCTGGCCGTGGCTGTGCGAGCCGGTGAACACCGTCACGCTGCCGGTGGGGTGCACGCGGATCTCGCCGCATTCGAACAGGCCGGCCCGCGCGCCCAGCGCACCCGCGATGTTGGACGGCGCGATGCCGCAGGCCTCGATGTAGCTGGAGTAGCCGATGCCGCGCAGCTTGCCCTTGGCCTCGGTGGCCGCCTTGCGCGCCGCATAGCCGTCTACATCCGCCAGCACCTTTGCCTTGTCCATCGATGCGTGGAAGTCACCCGTGTCGTACTGCAGCGCCACCGGCGTCTGATAGGGGAACTGGGTGATGAAGTTGCGCTTGCGGATCTCGTCCTGGCCCAGCTTCATGTCCCAGGCGCAGCGCGTGACCAGGCGCTCGAGCAGGTAGGTGGCCTCGGGCCGCCCGGCCCCGCGGTAGGCATCCACCGGCGCGGTGTTGGTGAACCAGGCGTCCACCTCCACGTAGATCTGCGGCGTGGTGTACTGGCCCGCCAGCAGTGTCGCGTACAGGATGGTGGGCACCGCCGTGGCAAAGGTCGAGAGGTAGGCACCCAGGTTGGCGTCGGTGTGCACCCGCATGGCGAGGAACTTGCCTTGACTGTCCATGGCCATCTCGGCGTGGCTCACATGGTCGCGACCGTGCGCATCCGACAGGAAGGACTCCGACCGGTCCGCCACCCACTTGATGCTGCGGTTGAGCTGCTTGCTGGCCCAGGTCAGCGCCACGTCTTCCGCATACAGGAAGATCTTGGAGCCGAAGCCGCCGCCCACGTCGGGCGCGATGACGCGCACCTTGTGCTCGGGCAGGCCCAGCACGAAGGCCGTCATCAGCAGGCGCTCCACGTGCGGGTTCTGGTTGGCCACGTACAGCGTGTATTCCTCGCTGGCGCGGTTGTAGGCGGCCACCGCCACGCGCGGCTCGATGGCGTTGGGGATCAGCCGGTTGTTGACCAGGTCGAGCTTGGTGACATGCGCCGCACTGGCGAACACGGCATCCACCGCCGCCTTGTCGCCGAGCGTCCACTTGTAGCACTGGTTGTCGGGCGCCTGCTCGTGGATGGAAACGCCGCTGCTCTTCTTGGCCGCATCGGCCACGCTCACCAGCGCGGGCAGCACGTCGTAGTCGACCTGCACCGCTTCGGCTGCGTTGCGCGCCTGCTCCAGCGTCTCGGCCACCACCAGCGCCACATGGTCGCCCACGTAGCGCACCTTGCCGATGGCCAGGATGGGATGCGGTGGCTCCTTCATCGGCGTACCGTCCGGGTTGTTGATGAGCCAGCCGCAGGGCAGCCCGCCCATCTTCCCGTCGATGTCCTTGCCGCTGAAGATGCCGATCACGCCGGGCATGTCCTTGGCGGCGGAGATGTCGATGCTCCTGATGGCCGCGTGCGCGTGCGGCGAGCGCACGAACACGGCATGCGACTGGCGCTCCATGAACACGTCGGAGGTGTACTGCCCCGCGCCGGTCAGAAAGCGCACGTCTTCCTTGCGCTTGTAGGCCTCGCCGATGTGCGGGAGGTTCGCGAAATCGTTGGCACCCATGGTCGTCTCCTTGGGCTCAGGTGTTGGGGGCGCTCATGGCCTTGCCGCCCATGACCACCGCCTTGACGATGTTCTGGTAGCCCGTGCAGCGGCACAGGTTGCCGTCGAGCAGCTCGCGCACCTCGGTCTCGCTGGCGTTGGGGTGGTTGTTGCACAGGTCGATGGCACTCATCACCATGCCCGGCGTGCAGAAGCCGCACTGCAGGCCGTGGCATTCCTTGAAGGCCGCCTGCATGGGGTGCAGGGTGCCGTCAGCCTGGGCGATGCCTTCGATGGTGGTGATCTCGGCCCCCTGCATCTGGGCCAGCAGCACGTTGCAGGACTTGAGCGCCCGCCCGTTCACGTGCACGGTGCAGGCGCCGCACTGGGCGGTGTCGCAACCCACATGGGTGCCGGTGAGGCGGAGGTGTTCGCGGATGGCCTGGACCAACAGGGTGTTGGGCGGCGCGTCGAGCGTGACGGCCTGTCCGTTGACTTTGAGTTTGACCTGCATTTGGCTGTCTCCAAAGTTTGGTGATGGCTGGTGTGCTGTCCCACAATCCGTGCGCGCAGATGCGGGCCGGCACACGGGGCGGTTGGGGATATTGGACGCCGCACTACGGGCGCATGCTAGGCAAAACCCTAGACGCATTGCGCGCTGCGCATGAAATTCTCAAAATGAAACAGGCTGGCCCCGCTCCGGCGCGCGCACCGCGCTCCACTCCAAAGCAAATGCTCACCTCATCCTCTTCGCTGCCGCGGCCCGAACGCGGCACCCTCATTGCACAGGCGCGCCGCGAATGGTTCGACGGCGCCGTGCCCCACACCGGCACGCAGCCGCGCATCGAGCCCTGGATCACCCGCTCATGGCAGCGCTGCCTCGGGGCGGGCCACCGGCCGCAGCAGGCTGTGAGCTTCGATGCCGTGTCGCGCAGCCGGGCGCGCGAAGTGGCCGAGCGCAACAGGCAGCTGGCCGCCGCGGCGCGACCGGTGATCGAGCGGCTCTCGCGCACCCTGGCCGACACGCGCTACTTCCCGATCCTCACCGACGCCGAAGGCATCGTGGTCGACCTGGGCGCGCTGCCCCGGCTGGGCGAGCGCGATGCGCAGCGCGCGCTCGACCTGGCGCGCATCGGCGTGGACCTCTCGGAAGCGGCCGTGGGCACCACGGCCATCGGCGCCGTGCTGGCCGAGCAGGAGCCGGTGTGGCTGCACCGGGGCGAGCATTTCTTCGACGCGACGAGCATCTACAGCTGCGCCGGGGCGCCCCTGTTCAACCCCCAGGGCAGCTGCGTGGGCATGCTCGACCTCACCGGCGTGAACGAGCAGGAGCGGCCCGAGCTCAAGCACCTGGCGGCCGCCTCGGCACGCGCCATCGAGAACGCTCTGATGCTGCAGCACCCTTGCGCGCTGCTGCTCCACCTGGCCTGGCCGGGCTACAGCGTCGGCCCCGATGCGATGGGCCTGCTGGGCCTGGACGAGGAGGGCTTCGTCACCGGCGCCAATGCCTGCGCCCGGCAGATGCTGCACCAGCCCATGCTGGCCGGCAGCCCCGGCAGGCTGCATGCGACCGACCTGTTCGCCCTGCCGCTGTCGATGCTTTTCGACGCCGCGCGGCGCGAAGACGTGGCGCTGGAAGTGCCCTTGTGGTCGGGCCTGCGCGTGCGCGCCCGGGCGCAGCGGCCCGG